>CALKCV010000550.1 GCA_938083405.1 uncultured Microcoleaceae cyanobacterium
TAATTTTTATTACCCGGTTGATAAGTTTGTAAGTTGGGAACGTTTAGAAACTTTAGGAACGGTTTACGCTTACTGGGGTAAAAATGCCTGTTGGTTGCAAATAGAAACCTACGACAGAGGAAGGCGACGCTATACCTTAATAGCTAAAGATATGGCACCGCTAGTAAGTAAAGCAACTTACAATTTGGCGGTAATGTTGAGCGGGTATCACAGTCGCGTCGGACAGGTCCAAAGTCAGTTCCCTATTAGGACTTTTCCCGAAGATATTCAACAATTTACCGATGGGGTACAACAAGCAATTCTCGACAACAATCAGTTGGCTGTTTTAGTAAGCGGAGAACCGGGGACGGGTAAAACTGCTTGGACTCAAGCTGTGGCTAAAGAAATTTTGGTGCCCTTGGGCTATGTGACTTTTATTTTAGACCACGATGCTGTGGAAAATTTTGTGCCGCCGAATTATTTAGAACGGGTTTGTCTTATTATTAACGAAGCGGATAATTTGGCACAAAATCGAGCGAGTGCTGCTGCTCAAACCAGCAGCAAAACAGAGCATATTCTGAGTTTGTTGGATGGGACTTTGTACCAAAGCGTTACTGATGAAGGGGCTGGTATGGTAAACCAACAAAAATTAGTTGTATTGATGACTTGCAATACTACTGAAAGACTGGATCCAGCGGTTTTGCGTAAAGGAAGGGTCGATTCGATCTTTGAATTTACTTACCGTTTTGTTTGATCTACTCGGAGCATCTCAATTTTGTAAAAAAACCAATATTTCAACGATCGTTGGAACGTTGGAACGTTGGAACGTTGGAACGTTGCCAGTCGCTTGGCGTTCCAACGTTCCAACTGACCACAAAAAAAGCATGCATTTAATTTTTGGCAATATCAAAATTGAGATGCACCCGATCTACTGGGTGGAGCTCGATGGGAGATAGGGAATTAACAACGTTCCAACTAACTATTTCCAATTTCCGTTAAATTACTATGGGCGATTTTACTGAGCAAAACAAGTTCAAACTCGATCTGGTAAGAAATAGCGATCGCTCTCTCCAACTAAGTAATTTATGGCTAAAATTATCTAAAGGCCGCTGTCTGTAGATAGTTTTTTTCAGAAGTGTTATAACATAAGGGGTAATGCCCTTCATGGGTAAAGACCATAAGTTAAAGCACTTAGAAAAACAGTGGTATATCAACTAACAAGCCAAACCATAAACCAAACAGAGAGGGAGGGCATCCCAAAAGTGAAGAAAAGGCCAGTACAGCAAAAAACGGTGAAAATTGTCGATAATGCCAATGGCGTCATCAAGGCTAACAGTGAAATAACAGAGCGAGATTGCATCCCCAACGCTTCGCGACCGCCTACTTCAGACGGCAAGACTTTGGGACGATTTGTCGAATATCTACCCGCTGCCGTGGCAATGGTGGACCAAAAAATGGATTATCTGGCCTGTTCGGCCCGCTGGTTCCAACAGTTGCAACTGGACTCAGAAATAATTGGTAAATCTCATTACCACATTTTTCCTAACCAGTCTGCTAGCTGGCAACAAAAAGCTCAAAAATGTTTGGTGGGAGAAACCGCCGAATCTAGTTGGTCGGACTTAACTACTTTACCTAACGGTCGGGAAGAATGGGTAAAATGGACAATTCAACCCTGGCTAACCGATGGAGATGCCATTGGCGGTTTGATGCTATCTGCCGACGTTGGGGGCGATCGCCCCCAAGCACCAGACCGACTGCAACTAACTCAACTCGCAATGGATCGGGCAGCCCTGGCCATATTCTGGATGACGGCAGAGGGGCAAATCTGCTACGCCAACGAAGCAGCGATCGAGTCTCTGGGCTATTCTCGCGAAGAACTTCTCGAACTAACTTTTGGGGAAATAGATCGACAAATAGGCGCTGATGGGAGCGGGTGGACTGCCCTTGCTAAAAATATTAAACAGCAAAACGGACTAACCTTTCAATCCTCCTACCGTACTAAAGACGCTCGCAGTTTCCCTGTAGAAGTAACGCTAAATTATTTAGAATTCAATAATAGCGAATATTACTGCGCTTTTGTGCGCGATATCTCCGAGCAGAAAAAAGCACGGCTGGGACTAATAGATGCTAAAGAACAATTACAAGCAGTCTTAGATGCCGTCCCCGGTTTGGTTTCTTGGGTAGATTCCGATTTGCGGTATTTAGGAGTAAACCGACATTTAGCCAATGCTTATGGTTTGGAGGCGGATACTTTTATGGGTAAAGAAGTCGGATTTTTACAAACAAGTCCTAAATTTAATGAATTTGTTTACGAGTTTTTTGCCTGTCCCGAGTGGAAGGCTTCTAAAGAAGTAACTGCGAATGTAAAAGATGTTAGCACCACTTATTTAATAGTAGCTCAGAAATATTATCGGAGCGGGTCTTCTCTAGCGGCGGCGGTATTTGTAGGATTGGATATTAGCGATCGCCAAAAAATGGAAGAGGCTTTACGGCAATCTGAAGAGAGGTATCGAACTCTGACGCAAAATTTCCCTAACGGTCTGGTGCTGTTATTCGATCGAAATCTGCGCTATACTCTAGCTGAGGGGAAAGAATTAGAACAGCTAGATCTCGATCGCTGCTTAATCGAAGGCTATAGGGTTGATGAGGTCTTTTCCAAAGAACTGACAGAAGTTTTTGAGGCAGATTATCGGGCGGCTTTGGCGGGAAATTGCACCCAACGAGAAATTGAGTATGCAGATCGCATCTATCAGGTTTATACTTTACCTCTGGCTAACGAAGATGGGGAAGTGTTTGCCGGCATGATGATGACTCAAAACATAACGGATCGCAAAGAGGCCATGCAGGCTTTACAGCAATCTGAGGAACGATTCCGGCAGCAAGCTTTTGAGTTGGAGCAAACTTTACAGAAGCTAAATTCGGCTACTACTCAATTGATCCAAAAGCATAAGGTCTCTTCCCTGGGGCAGTTGGTGGCCAGCGTTGCTCACGAAATTAATAACCCGATTAATTTTATTTCGGGCAATATCTCTCACGCTGTTAATTACACAGAAGATTTATTGCGCTTGGTGGATACCTACCAGCAATATTATCCCGAACCGGTGGAGGAGATCGAGGAGGAAATGGAGGGGATGGGTTTCGAGTTCCTTAAAAAGGATTTGCCGAAGCTGCTAGATTCTATGACTGGGGGTTCGGAACGCATTCGGGAAGTGGTGCGATCGCTGCGCCTATTTTCCCGGGTGGATGAGACGCAAATGAAAGCGGTAGATCTTCACGAAGGATTGGATAGCGCTTTATTAATATTGCAAAACCGACTCCAAGCTAAAGGCGGTCGCGGGGGGATTTCTGCGATTAAGCAATATGGTAAATTACCCAAGGTCCATTGCTACGCGGGAGAGCTAAATCAGGTGTTTATGCATTTGTTGACTAATGCTCTCGATGCCTTAGAGGAAAGGTACGAACTAAGGAAAAGCGGCAAGCAGGCTAATTCTGACGATAGCGAACCTACGGTTTGGATTAAAACTGGGGTGAGAGATGATAATTATGTGGCAATTTCTATTGTTGATAACGGTCCGGGCATGAGCGAGGACGTGAGTCGCTGCATCTTCGATCCGTTATTTTCTACCAAACCACCAGAGAAAGGAACGGGTTTGGGACTTTCAATTTCTCGGGATATTGTGGTTGACAAACATGGAGGTAAGTTGTATTGTAAATCCAAACCTTCTGGGGGTGCGGAGTTTGTCGTTGAAATTCCCATCGAGGGGTTATAGTTTTTTAGAGGTTAATGTTTCTCATGGTTATTGAATGCTTAAGCTTTGAAGTGCCTCCCGAAAAGTGGGAGGCTTTTATTTGTCGGGATGAGGAGGTCTGGAGCGCTGCTTTAAAAAGCTCGATCTCAATTAACAATTAATAATTAATAATTAATAATTAAGAACCAGATTTATAATCCTTGTTCTGCCTTGCCCAAACCCTCCTTCATCTCTTGATTTTCCGCTCGGACGGTACTTTTTCCCTAGTCACATGATAGTCTGTAACTTTTGCTACTATTGTTTCATTTATCTCTATTATTATGACTCGATTGCGTTGTTTGCTGCGTTCTTAGATCGAGTCGCAATTCGCTCGCCCGGGCAGAAAATAAAGAAAGAAAAGGGGTGCATCTCAATTTTGAATAAAGCCACAGCAGAAAAGACCCGACGTACGGCCCCCCTTTCGGAGCAGGGGGGGTTTTTGACGCTTTTTCTTAGTAGTCAGTTGCACTGGCTGACTACTAACTAAGTTGTCGTGCATTTAAACTTTATTTTCAGTACAGGCAAGATGCCTGTACTACGGGGATTACACCGAGGGCTTTGGATAAATTTAGATGCCGGGCAGCTTACTAACCACTGACAACTAACAAAATTTATTAATTTTTTTGTATTTTTACTTCGATGAGATGCTCCCGAGAAAAGGCGAATGTAAGGCGGACCTTGTCTGGCAGAATATCTGCTCAATTGGGATAATTGTTAACCCAGAAAATGTTAATTGATATTAAGGGTTTTGTCATAAAATGAAAACTTCAAAAAACTTTATCAAACCTAAATCGTGGCCCATAGAACGGCTGCCGGGGTTAAGTCCCGAACAGCAAGCTCAACTCCTGGCGTGCGGCATTACCACCACTGGCAAGTTACTCAAAACTGCCAGAACTCCAGAACAAAAATTAGCCCTAGCAAATAACTTGCAGCTTAACATCAAATATGTTAAAAAATGGGTGGCTTTGGCGGATTTAGCCAGAGTTCCGAGCGTTGGTTGCCAATATTGCGGGCTGTTGCTTCATGCTGGGGTTGCTACGGCGACTCAGTTGGCGCAGATGTCCGTATTGAGGTTACACCGACAAGTTCTCAAACTTCAGGTGGCTACCATGCAACGTCGAGACCTCTGTCCGGGGGTAGAGGAAGTTCAAAATTGGATCGAAGAGGCAAAGAGGTTTTCAACAATTAATAATTAATAATTAACAATTAATAATTGATTATTATTTTGACGATTGATATTGCCTGTTAGGTGTTTTAACCCAATTTAATACTTTTAAAAAAAATTAGATATGGATGTCAAAAATTACCAGCAACCCCCAAAAACGATCGCTCTTAACTATCCTTCTTATTTTAATAGCCACTGTGGGAAGTATTGCATCTATTTTCTTTCTCTGGCAGCTTTTTTCCATCAAACCAAGTATGGAGAAAGAATTGCCAAATACTTCTGCTTTAAATCTAGCAGAAAATTACGAATCGGAAGCAGCTAAATCTGGTTTTTTGGAAAAGATAGCTATGAAGAGCAAACTATCCGACAGCGCTAAAATTACGGTTTGTAACCTACAATATCGATGCAGGCATTTGCAAGGAAATGTGGCTCCCATAAGCGCCGCGAGTTTGATAAAATTGCCAATTGCTGTTGCTGTAGTTAATAAAATAACCGCCGAACATATCGATTTGGATGCGGAGATTTATTTAGATGAAGAAAATATGACGGAAGAGGATTTTTCGGCATTAGAAGGCGGTAATAATTATCCTCTGAGGCAGTTATTAGCGGAAACTATTATTAACAGCAGCAATAGCGCGCCGAATCAATTAATCGATTATCTCACCAGAGATTATATCAATCAAGTGTTAGAAGAACGGGGCTATCGGCAGACTCGGGTTAATTCTAAATTTATCGGCGAAACTACGGTTCCTGTGGATTTGGGAGAATTTAAAAATAGCTTAAATACTCGGGAACTAACGGGGATGATGGTGGAAATTTATAACCTAGAGCATCCAGGAGACGATTTATTAATAAAAATACTCGGACTGCAGCACGATCGCGAATTAGGATATGCGGCTTTGCAAGGGACAAAAGCTCGATGGTTGGGAGAAAAAACGGGGCAAACTTCTTCGGTTTTGGGTACGACTTTGGCGATGAGAGTTGCCGGGCAGATTTATGTTTTGACGGCGATCGATGATGGAGAATACACCGAGGAAGCTATTCGTAGCAGCATAGCTAATATTGCGGATTATCTCCATCGCAATGGTGGTTTGTAGGGGAGCATCCCATATTTGTAAAAATACTTTTTGACAACAGAAAAGCTCTTTTCCCTGTTGCCTGTTGCCTGTTGCCTGTTGCCTAAAAGCCTTAAACT
>CALKCV010000551.1 GCA_938083405.1 uncultured Microcoleaceae cyanobacterium
ATTAACAATACCTTCGCCTGATGGCGGAAAAATACTATTCGTAGGTCGGGAGCCGCAAAGCCCAAGCCAACGATTTTGTTGGGTTACGCGGGGCGCTCCACCCAACCTACAAAAAAATGGCGAAGGTATTGATTAAGAAACCCGGTTTTTTGAAAAAACCGGGTGTCTGGGCGGACGAGAAATTTCCTATTGACCAAAAAAAAAATATTTGGATAGAATCGAGCCAAAGTAATTTATCGACGTAAAACGATGAACTTTAACCAAATTGCAGCTATTACTCTAACTGGTGCAATCTTCACCTCCACTGGAGGCGCTATAGCTATAACTTATGAAAATGGTGACGAATTTGTGGGTTATGCCTCCACAGGAGAAGAAGTTGTAGTTAGAAGTATCTCTGGTTCTTTCTATGGCGATTACAGCGAGTACAGAGATTTTACCTATACCATCGGCGAAGATTCTGTCGAAGGCACTGCCGTCTGTGCTGGTGGAGGTAACAAATGGATCGCAAAAGGTTATGGTGAATACGAGGCAGAATCTGAAGCCACTCTCAATATGGTGCGTTTTGTCTGCGGCTACGAAGGAACGTTGGATTAGAGTAGTGGGTCACAAGTAGCGTTTTAGTGTCAGAACGCTTGCTCGTAGTAATCGCAAAGCGCGATTCATCGATATAAATCGCGCTTTGCGATTACTACATCTTTACCACTACACCAAACTTAATTTAATTGCTGACGAAAAATTCCCCCCGCTACTAACAGTTATAGTAATAATTTGACCCTCCATTAACCGCGTCTCCCCAGCAGGTTTTCCCGTTCCACCATTGACCGCATAAGCAGGAAAACAATCCGCGCTTAAACTCAAACGTAAAGCGTTACCTTTGGCAACTTTAATACAAGTTGCTTGCAAAGATATTGTAACTGGCAACTCCTGAGAATCTACCCGCCGATAACCTTGAGTAAAACTGTAAACTCTGCCGTCGTTTTTGACCTCGGATAAAATCGCGCATAAGTCGAAACTTGGAGCGTCTGCAGTGCAATAAATCTCTATTTCTACATCTCCAACAATATGTAAATCTTCCTGTAAAAACGCGGAGGTGTAGGTCAAAATATCGCTGCGATTATCTAATCCAGAACGCTCGAAAGAACCCGCCGGAAATGCTGCGTGACCTCCTAAAGATGGCACCGGCCGCCAAGGGTCGCGGATTAATATATCTTCTGAATAATTATTCGATAAATCCTCCTTTAAACTACCCGCATCCTCCCTAATACTAGCCAATCCCGTACTTGCTAAAAAATAAGATTTTTCCTCCCCGCCAGGCAAATTATCGAACTCGCGCCATTGGTTGCTCCCCATTTCAAAGAGACAAACTGGAGCTTTATTTAATAACCCGTTATCTATTCCTTTAAGAAAGCGATCGAACCATTCTATTTGTAATTCATCAATAGGACTCAAAGCAGCCGAACCATAATCCATCGCCCCCACCTTTCTACCCCAAGGTAAATGAGCCCAAGGACCGACAATTAAATGTTGCAAATGTTTGCTGCGAGAAGCCATCTCTCGATAAAAATGAATAGTTCCTCGCAAATAAGTATCGAACCAGCCGCCAATATGCAGCACCGGCAAGTCAACTTCCGCCATATTTGGCGATAACTTTTGCCAGTATTCTCCGGGTAAATAATTATCTAACCACTCCCCATAAAAAGAATCCGCCGCCAACTCCATCATAATCTCCGGGCGGGCGGGAATTTTATCGTAAAAAGGCAGATTTCGAGAAGCAGAATATAAAGCTAGATAAGATTTTTCATCTCCTCGCAAACGAGCGGTTTCTGCTGCTAATTGAATCGCCCAACCGAGATTAGCTTGCAAGCAAAATGCTCCCCCTTCATAAGCCCAATCTCCATATAAATCGTAGCCAACCATAGCCGGACAAATAGTTTTTAAAGCCTCCGGTTTTGCCGAAGCGGCATAAAGTTGAGTCATGCCTTGATAGGAAAAGCCGTACATTCCAACTTTGCCGTTACTTCCAGGTAATTTTGCCGCCCAATTTACCGCGTCTAAACCGTCTTCTATTTCCGCAGCAAATAGTTTAAATTCGCCCTCGGAAGTACCCCTGCCCCGCACATCTTGAACCACGACAATATAACCTCTGGCGGCGTACCATTTCGGATGGGCGTAAACTACGGTGGAGGCGATCGCTCTTCCATAAGGTTGTCGCATTAATAAAACAGGAAATTCACCGCCGCCAGTGGGGCGGTAAATATCTGCATCCAAACGCACTCCATCTCTGGTTAGCATGGAAGCCGTTTCTTTCGGTCGAACTTCTAGCATGGTTTAAGTAATTAATAATTAATAATTAATAATTAATAATTGTCGGACCCTCGTCGTCTGGGTCGCGAATTACTGTTAATAATTGCGTCGTCCGCTGAAAAATTTTTGAACAAAAATTCCGCCTGCCGCGACTACTTAACGCGCAACCAACATATCCGATCGCGAAAGCACCCTCAAATCTTCCTCATCGAGCTCCGCTGGCACGCCGCTGCGAATTAATTCGGCGAAATCTTCGTTGGGCACCATGATACACAGGGCATATAAGCGCTCTTTACCCGTGTTTTCGATAACGTGCATTCCCGTTGGCGGCATTAAGATACTGTCGCCGGCGCGAATTTTGATAGCTTTGCCGTCGCAATTGGCGATACCTTCTCCCTTGAGGATGAAGAACATTTCCACTGCCAGTTGATGTCGGTTTGGCGGAGTTTTGCCCCCGACATTAAAAATTTCTACGCAGACGGTTAAGGAGGCGTTGGCGATGTTAGGATCGAAGACGATCGCCAATCTATTAGTATCTCCCGGACTGATGCGATAGGCTTGGTAGTCTCTCGGAGACTTCGCCACTGGAATCATGCATTGTTCTGTCATCGTTCTCATTCTTTAAATTTTTGGGAGAATAATTGTTAATTATTAATTATTAATTGTTAATTGCTTCTAAAATGCTTTGAGAATCTGTGACAAAGCCAAAACATTGTTTGATGTTGTATAGAGTAGCTTGCCAGCAATACTCTGGAGAAGTAGTGGCGGCGCAGTCTCGAACAAAAATGCAGTCGTAACCGAGAAAGTTGGCATCTTGTAAGGTCGCCATTACGCATTGGTCCGCATTAACCCCGGCAAATAATAAAGTTGTTTTGCCGAGATTGCGCAGTATGCTATCTAGGGGCGTGTCCCAAAAACCGCTCATCCTATATTTGCTCACCCGGATATCTTCCGGTTTTTGTTCTAATTCCTCTACCACCGCAGCCGCCCAACTGCCTTCGATCAGTACCGGCGCCCCGTTTTTTGGTAGCGGATCCCCTAAACCTACGCCCCTACCGGTCGGGTTGTAAACGTGTCGCAAGCCGGCGCTAATATTGAGCAAGTCCTCGCGGTTGCCCCAGTTGAGCCAAATTACGGGAAGGTGGAGCGATCGCAACTCGGGCAACAGCTTTTTTAGGGGTTCGATGGGTTCTCTGGCGGGGGTTACATCGACACCGATGTGAGCTAGCCAGCCATCCGGGTGACAGAAGTCGTTTTGCATATCTATTACCGCGATCGCCGTTTTGGCTAGGTCCAGTCTTAGAGTTTTGGTTTGGGTTTTGAGGGTGACAATTTCCTGCTTTAGTGGGGGGCGGGTGATATCCGCCATCTCCTCGTCCACAAACCACGCATTCGGTGGTGCCCCCAAAGTTCGCCTATTGGCAGTATTCATTATTTTTTTGTCCTTCTAGGCCAATCAATATTTAACATATTTTCTAGCACAGAAATCCCTCGAAGCGATTTTAATTTAGTATTTTGTCTGCTGGGACTTTATGGCTGAGGGAATCTTTCCCCGGCGATCTTCCTACGCTCCCATCAGTCTTTTTTCCGTGTTTTGGCAGTCAAAGGCCTTTGAATCGATCCTTTTTAGTTGGCCATCAAGAACGAAGTTAAAATATTGAAATAAAATTTTACTTCTTCTCGCTGTTCGAGTTTCTCAAGTTGCAGATTTTTCCAAGCTATATCAACCTAAATGACCTGGTTTGCGCCAAGAGACCTTTCTAGTAACAAGCAGAAGTAAAATAATCATCAAAAGTTGGGCTTCCCACGGGGCCATAGTTAGGGCCAAAAACACAGAAATGGCCACGGCTGTCAAAGTCAATATTTGGGGAAGCTCTTCGGTGGCCTTCAGGAAAAAGTAAATCCCTACTAAAGCAGTTAAAACTAGAAATATCAGGAACATTTTTTTCTCCTTTTCGTAAACCCTGGGGGCATCTGGTTTGATTTTCGTTCGAGTTTCTATTACGATTTTAACTTTTATTTCAACTAAAGGTGCGATCGAGATCGCCCTTCTTTGACTGTTCGATCGCTTGAGGGCTCGAAACCCCATAAAAATTAATTTCGATCGCTATTTCTTCCTCTAGTGGGAGATAGCGATCGAAAACGGGAGACCGATTTTCTCCTTTGGATTTGCAGCCCACCGTTAGAGATAAATTCTTAGCAGAAATACTACCTTTGTAACTTTTTCTGATATAATGGCAAACCAATTATTTTAATTGGGGATAATTAGAAAAACTCTTAACATAATTACGAACAAAAAAAACCAAGTTTTAAGGTGAAGTAATGAGCGACAACCCAGAAAAAATTGACAGCGAAAAAGCTACGGTGCGAGTAGGCATTCTCCACTCCCTAAGCGGCACTATGGCGATCGGCGAAAAATCTCTGAAAGATGCAGAATTGATGGCAATAGCAGAAATTAACGATAGTGGGGGAGTTCTAGGTAGAAATCTCGAACCGATACTAGAAGATGCCCAGTCTAAACCCGCCCAGTTCGCGTCAAAAGCCAGAAAATTACTCGAAATAGATAAAGTAGCCACAGTTTTTGGTTGTTGGACTTCCGCAAGTAGAAAAGCAGTACTGCCAGTATTTGAAGAGCTAAACTCCCTACTTTGGTATCCCCTTCAATACGAAGGATTAGAATCTTCTCCTAATATTTTTTATACAGGGCTTTGCCCGAACCAACAAGTAGAACCGGCGGTTAATTGGCTCCTAGAAAATAAAGGCAATAAATTCTATTTATTAGGTTCTGATTATGTATTTCCTCGCACCGTCAATAAAATCATTAAATCACAGCTAAAACAACAAGGAGGTACTGTATTAAACGAAGAGTACGTCCCTTTAGGGGAGACAGATTTTCACTTAACTATTGAAAAAATCCAACAATGCAGACCCGATGTAGTATTTAGTACCATCAATGGAGAGAGCAATCTCGCTTTTTATCGACAGTACAAAGAAGCAGGCATTAGCGCCGCAGAAATTCCAATATTAGCAACTAGCGTAGCAGAAGAAGAATTGCAAAAAATAGGAGAAATAGCAGCAGGTCATTATGGAAGTTGGACTTATTTCCAAGAATTAGATACGCCCCAAAATATAATATTTGTCGAAGAATTTAAAGCAAGATATGGAAGCGATCGCGTTACCAGCGACCCCATAGAATCGGCTTATTCCCAAGTCTATCTCTGGAAATTAGCAGTAGAAAAAGCAGGCTCCTTTGACACCGAAAAAGTTCGCCAAGCGGCTATAAATTTAACTTACGAAGCTCCAGGAGGATTGGTGAAAATAGAAAAAAATCAACATCTATGGAAGCGCTGTCGGATCGGACAAATTATGCCAAACGGACAATTCCAAGAAGTCTGGAGCGCAGAAGATTTAATTAAACCTCAACCTTGGTTAGGCATCGAAGATTTAGATTCAGAAGCAGTACCACTAGCGATCGATATGCTCGCCGAAATGCCAGGGGCAATTCAACGCAGTTGCGAAGTCGAACAAAAATCCCAGGAATTAGCAGCCACAATGGCAGAGCTAAAAGCCGCAAATCGACGACTGCAAATAACCCAAGATTTGTTATTAGAATCGGAATCTCGCATACACAGACTGACCCAGCGAGAAGAAATGATGAAGCGCCAGCTATCGAGCAAAATTCATAGCTCTTTAGAATTAAATACAATTGTATCTACAGCAGTTGAGGAAATTCGCAACCTCCTAGAGATAGATCGCTGCAAATTTATGTGGTACCAACCAGACATAGAAACCTCCAAGTTTGAACTATTGTACGAAGTTAGCGCTCCTGACTTATCGCCAAAGACTAACAGCAACTCTTGCCAACTCAGCCAAGAAGCCGTGCAAGCGATAAAAATCTTGGAAGAAGCAATAGAAGAAATGAACTCCGTCGGCTGGGATGAGAACCTTAAGTCTTTTCATATAGACGAACTGATTGAAGAGTATTTGAGTACTCTTGGTTTAACTTCTGTGATGGTAGTTCCAGTGCAGATAAATGGGGCTGAAATAGGTGTCATTGTCTGCGAACATTGTACCGAAGGTTATGCCTGGAGCCAACACGAGATGGATATGCTCCAAGATATCGCCCAACAATTGGCGGTCGCCATCGATCGAGCCAAACTTTACGAACGCAGTCGCCTCAATGCTTCCTTTGCTAGCTTTCAAAGCGAACAACTCAAAAAAACTCTCTTCGATTTACAAAAAACCCAATCCCAGTTAATTCAAACCGAAAAAATGTCTGCCCTCGGTCAGCTAGTGGCAGGCATCGCTCACGAAATTAATAATCCGATTAATTTTATTTTCGGCAATGTTAACTACGCCAAGCACTATGTTGAGGATTTGCTCGAACATTTAGAGCTTTACCAAAAATATTATCCCGAAACTCCTTCGGAGATTGCCGAACATAACGAGGCGAGCGAGATAGATTTTCTCGTAGAAGATCTGCCTAATATTCTCTCTTCGATGGCGAAAGGTGCCGAAAGGATCGGCAAAATAGTCGATTCTTTGCGGAATTTCTCTCGTTTGGATGAAGCAGAAGTAAAACCCGTAAATATTCACGACGGCATAGAAAGCACTTTAATGATGTTGCAGCATCGACTGAATCAAAGTACAATTAAAGAGGAAATTAAGATTATTAAAGAGTACGATGATTTGCCAAAAATAGAGTGTTGTGCTGGACAGTTGAATCAAGTTTTTATGAATATTCTTAATAATGCTATTGATGCGATTGAAAGCGAGAATCTCCGGCGATCGCCCCCTGAGATTCTCGACAACCCCAGCACTATTACTATTCGCACTACCGCAGGCGATCGAGATTTTGTTACTATTAAAATTATTGACAGCGGACCGGGAATGACTGAGGATGTTCGAGCTAGATTGTTCGATCCGTTTTTCACAACAAAACCCGTGGGCAAAGGGACGGGTTTGGGATTGTCGGTCGCCTATCAGATAGTAGTAGAAAAACATGGGGGAGATATTTTGTGTTCCTCAAAACCCTCCGTCGGAACCGAGTTTGAAATTAAAATTCCCATCAGTCCAAGCAGGCGATCGCTAGCAGAAAATACCCATGAAATTATTAGCCCTTAAACGCCATCCATTATCCATTACCCATTTCTGCTGTTTCCTGTCCTAGAGCCCGTCTCTTGTAATTAGACAATAAAGCCGTAGCCTTTAAGCTATCTACAGGCTTAGAAAATAAAAAACCTTGCCCCAAATTGCAGCCTAACTCTTGCAGTTTGTTAAGCTTTTTGGTCGTATCTATTCCCTCTCCCACCGTATTCATTCCCAAACTATTAGCCAAATTTATAATCGTCTGAATAATTTCTTCACCACCATTTTCTTTTCCTATCCGGCGAACAAAAGACATATCGATTTTCAAAGTATCTATGGGGAATTCATAGAGCCGACTTAAAGAAGAATACCCAGTGCCAAAATCATCAATACACAACTGCATTCCCAGGGATTTTAGCTGTTTTAAAACTTGAGCTTCCTCCGAAGAAATTTCTAAAACGCAGCTTTCGGTAATTTCTAACTTCAAGCAATTAGGCGGTAGGGCAGTTTCCTGGATAATTTCCTGGACCCGCTCTACGATATCCACCTGCAAAAGCTGCACTGGCGAAAGATTAACGTTCATCGTCAAAGGAACATCCCTATAAAAGAGCTTTAGCCAACTCTTCATCTGGCGACAAGCCTCTTGCAAAATCCACCATCCCAGTTCGTTGATTAATCCAGTTTCTTCCGCAACGGGGATAAACTGCCCCGGCGACACGCACCCCCGCGACGGATGATTCCACCGCACCAAGGCCTCAAAACCTAGAATCTCCCCCCCAGTCAGAGAAACAATAGGTTGATAGTGCATGCAAAATTCCGATTCCAAGTCCGGGTCTAAAGTTGTAGCGATCGCCCTTCGCAAGTCGTTTTCCAAATGCAACCGCGCCATTACAAGTTCTTGCATTTGGGGGTCGAATACTTCATAACGCGCCCTTCCATTATGTTTGGCACGATACATCGCTACATCCGCATCCCTTAAAACTTCTTCCGGCTTCTCATATTCTATTTTACCCAAAGCGATCCCGATGCTCGCCGCCACGAACAGTTCGTAATCTTTTAAGTAAAACGGCAATCTTAATTCTCTCTTAATCCTAGAAGCTACCGCCGTAGCATCGCAGACATCTTTAATATCTTCTAGCAAAATAACAAATTCGTCCCCGCCAAACCTCGCCACTGTCGCCATTTTATCCAAAGAAGCTTGCAATCTGATACCGACGCTTTTTAGCAGTTCATC
>CALKCV010000552.1 GCA_938083405.1 uncultured Microcoleaceae cyanobacterium
AATTGAATCGCCAGGGCAGTTAAACCAATAGCAACTACGGCACACATACAAGTAGCTAAAGCTGTTATTGCTACTACTAAACTCCGCACTAAAGAAGAAATATTAACAACAAATGGATTGTCGGAAACAATTGGTTTTTTAGCAAAAGTTTCGGCAATAGAATGCATGAGGGAATACATCGCCACTGCCAAACCAGAGGCGATCGCCGAACTTGCCAGACATTGAAAAGGTCCAACTTTTTTAGCTGGATTATTTTGCTTTGATTTGGGATTTGTTTCAGTCATAATTAGTTTCTTGGTAGTGTATTAATCTCCTTCGGTTCAATCATGCTAGGGTAATGCCGCTGGGATTGAATTTCGCTATCCAGAAGTCTAGGTTAGTATCGGCCATTTTACCCCGCACTGCAGAAGCAACTTCCTCCGCTCGTTCCCGAGACTCTGTTAGGGCAAATACGGTGGGGCCGGAACCAGACATCATCGCACCCAGAACGTTTTCGGCGGCGAACGCTTCGCGCAATTTTTGCACCTGGGGATACTCGGGCAAGACTACTTTTTCTAAGTCGTTGTGTAACAACTGCCCGATTTTTTCTTTGTCTCGGTGGGCGATCGCGCTGACTATGGGGCCGGAATGCACTCGCTGGCGGCGGCTTTCTAAATTATCCAGGTCGCTAGCGTAGGAGTCGCCGAACTGCTGGCGATAGGTGTTATAGGCCCATGGGGTAGATACGGACAAATTGCGATATTTGGCCAAGATCGCATATAAATCCTCCAAGTCTTGCAGGGGGGATAGTTTTTCGCCTCGACCTGTCCCCAGGGAGGTGCCGCCGGCGATGCAGAAGGGGATGTCGGAACCTAACCGGGCTCCTAATTCTTGCAATTGCGATCGCGTCAGTCCCAGTTGCCACAACATATCGAGCCCGACCAATACGGCCGCCGCGTTGCTAGAACCTCCCGCCAAACCGGCGGCGACGGGGATCCGTTTGTGGATGGTGATTTCCACGCCGCCGTACCTGGCGAAGACGTCGGGGAATTGCTTGCTTAATAGGGCCGCCGCCCGGTAGGCGAGGTTGCCGCTGTCTGCGGGGACTTCTGGATGGTCGCAGCGAACTACGATGGTTTCGATGCCGATCGCCTTGATGTCTATCTTGTCTGCTAGGTCGATGCTTTGTAAAACCATCGCCAGTTCGTGAAAACCATCGGGGCGATCGCCTATTATTTCCAAATACAGATTGATTTTTGCCGGGGCAATTAAAGAATATTGGCGCATTTTAGCAATTGGGAATTGGTCATTGGGAATTGGGAGCGGGGACGCTGCCTCTAGTTTACAACAGTTTCCGCACTGGAGCAAGCCCTAATTATTAATTATTAATTATTAATTATTAATTACAAAGCGTCGCTCAAAGCTACCCATTGAGCGACGCTGAGGTCTTCGGCGCGACATTGGGGGTTTATTTCTAATTTTTCTAATAATTCTGTCAGGCGATCGCTCTCTATTATTGCTTTCAAATTATTTTTTAACATTTTCCTTTTATTAGCAAATCCTAATTTTACCATCTTTTCTAATTTTTGGGCATCTTTGGTAGGAGTTTCTGTCGGTCGCGGCCTTAATCTTACTACTACGGAATCGACTTTGGGACGGGGATAGAATGCGGAGGCTGGAACGTCGCAAATAAACTCGCATTTGGCTAAGTATTGCATCTTTACCGACAGGGCCCCATAAGACCTCGAACCGGGATTCGCATACAATCTTTGCGCTACTTCTTTTTGAACTAATAACACGATTAAATCGTAATTTTCCGGGGTCGGTTCCGCAATGGTTCCTAATAGTTTTTGCAAAATCATTCCCGTAATATTATAAGGAATATTGGCTACTACTTTTTTGGGGTTTTGGAATGCTGGAAGGTCTTTGAGTAGCTCTTCTAAATTGAGGGAAAGAATGTCTCCTTGTAATAATAAAAAGTTTTCTTTTTCCCCGAAATTTTTTACCAGTTTTTTACATAAATCTCGGTCGATTTCTACGGCCACTAGAGATTGGGCCAGGGGCAAGAGGCGATGGGTAAGATTGCCCGTACCAGGGCCAATTTCTAGGAGGCGATCGCTCTGGGAGATGTCCGCAGCTTGGACGATCCGATTTAGAGCCTTTTCGCTGCGCAGCCAATGTTGGGCAAATCTTTTACGCGGTTGTAAACTCATGTTAATTTTCTTAAAAAAATGTTGAATTTTTCTACCAGCAGACAAAATGGATGATAGCTTAAAAGCGAACTAATTTATTGTTACATAGGTAAAGTGCAGTATAAAATTCGCTATAGACCATCATTTTCTACTTTATTCGTTACCCTAAAACCGGGGCAGAGCATCACTGCGGAGGCGGGGGCGATGACTGGCATGGATGCCCAACTCTCCATGAAAACAGCATTTTCGGGGGGCTTTTTCTCGGGTTTGATGAAAAAGTTCTTTGGTGGGGAGTCTCTTTTTGTCAATCATTTTATTAATAATACTAAGGAACCTTTAGAAGTTGTCTTCAGCCAATCTATTATCGGCGATATTGTGGCGGTAAAATTAGAGCGAGGCAAGGAATTAAATTTCCAGCCCGGGGCCTATATCGCCAGTACGGATGGTGTTAAATTGGGTGTGGGTTGGGCGGGGTTTGCTAGTTGGTTTGCGAAGGAAGGTTTATTTAAGCTTAAAGTTACGGGGCCGGGTATGGTTTTCTTTGGTGCTTATGGCGGCATTACGGAAAAGGAAATTACTCGGGAAATGATAGTCGATAACGGTCATTTGGTGGCTTACGAACCGGGTGTGAAAATGAGCGTTAGTATGGCGGGAGGGATTATCGGTTCGATTACTTCTGGGGAGGGTTTTGTTAATAGGGTAAAAGGCAGCGGTAAAATTTATTTGCAGTCCCGCAGCATTGATGGCATAGTTAAGTTTTTGAGTCCTAAGTTTCGATTGAGGTGATTAATAATTAATAATTAA
>CALKCV010000553.1 GCA_938083405.1 uncultured Microcoleaceae cyanobacterium
AGTTTAAATGATTGCTATTTATTTGAAGAATGCTGAGATAAAGAGCCTCTGCTTCTTCTAATTCGCCGTTGTTTTGATGCTTAAGTGCTTGTTGAAAAATCCTGTTTATTGGTTCCATCATTCCTCATTTCAAACGACGCGATTTTATGGGTGCATCTCAAACGATGAAATTAACCAAAAAAATTGAGACCCACCCAGGGCTGTTTCCTTACCTGGGGCCACTCACTAATATACCAATCTTATTTGAGTCGTGGAAAATGGGACATTTGAGAGATTGGCGATCGCCTTGCGCGTAAAAACCTGGTTTGCCGCTCCCCGGGCCAGTACGCGGCGGCCCGGGGAGCAGCAAAGCACTAGGAAATTGGCCATAAATCGTGAAAATTGCCGTGCCCGCAAACTATCTGGAGGCAACAATGGCCGGATAAAAAGATAAATCGACCCTTTGGACCCGGGGACTTCCCTGCTGAAAAAGGGAAAAGGCCAGATATTCGATAAAAAATTGCCATAACTTATGGGTATTAGATCTCTCCAAAAATAACGATTTTGGCGCGGAGGGATAAGGGTCCGCGAACCTTTTCTGGAGATATCTATTAATTAAGCCAGAAGCTAAAATATTACAAATTGTAACTTTCTTTCTCATAAATAAGACAGTTTGCCAACTTTATCTGTATGTTGGATATCAGTTAGTCAAAAATAAAAAGTTGGCTGACCCAATTAAAAGTAAATTTTGTTCAACTAATTGAAGGAGAGCTAAATGCTTGACGCTTTTTCAAGAGCAGTAGTAACTGCGGATAGCAAAACCGCACCGATCGGCGGTGAAGAACTAGCCAAATTGCGCGAATTCATCGCTGCTGGCAACCGTCGTCTCGATGCCGTTAACGCCATTGCTAGCAATGCAAGCTGCATGGTATCCGATGCCATTGCCGGTATGATCTGCGAAAACCAAGGTCTGATTCAAGCTGGTGGTAACTGCTACCCCAACCGCCGCATGGCAGCTTGCTTGCGCGATGGAGAAATTGTGTTGCGCTATGTAACTTACGCGCTGCTAGCTGGTGATGCTTCAGTCCTAGACGATCGCTGCTTGAACGGTCTCAAAGAAACCTACACCGCTTTGGGTGTTCCCCTTCAGTCCACAGCTCGCGCCGTTGCAATTATGAAGGCTCAAGCCGCCGCTCATATTAAAGACCAGCCCAGCGAAGAGTTTGCAGGCGACAAACTGAATGTAATGGGTATGCCTGTAACAGACGACCGCTGCGCCAGCTTAGTTGCAGAAGCCAGTAGCTATTTCGATCGCGTGATTGCAGCTCTGAGCTAATCCCTTTGGCCTAAGGCCATAACTTTGGGCAAATGGCAAATAGCAATTAGCCAAACTTTGCCGAAATCTAAATTCACAATAGAAAAGTCAACACTAGAGATAGTAAAGAGATGAAATCAGTTCTTACCACAGCGATCGCCTCTGCCGATGCAGCAGGTCGTTTCCCCAGCACCTCCGATCTGGAGTCCGTACAAGGTTCCATCCAACGAGCTGCCGCTCGTCTGGAAGCTGCTGAAAAGCTAGCAGGAAATCTTGATGCAGTTGCTAAAGAAGCTTATGATGCTTGCATCAAGAAGTATCCTTACCTCAACGACTCCGGTCAAGCCAATTCTACCGATACCTACAAGGAAAAGTGCCTGCGCGATATCAAGCACTATATGCGCTTGATCAACTACTGCTTAATTGTTGGTGGCACTGGTCCTTTGGATGAGTGGGGTATTGCCGGTCAGCGCGAAGTTTATCGCGCTTTGGAACTGCCTACCGCTCCTTATGTTGAAGCTCTGCGCTTTGCTCGCAATCGCGGTTGCGCCCCTCGCGATATGTCCCAGCAAGCTTTGACTGAGTACAACGCTCTTCTAGACTATGCAATCAATTCCTTGTCCTAGTCAATTTTTCCTCTACGGAGGTTGAAGATCGATTATACATGGATTGACTTTTAGTCAATTTTAATACTGAGGGACTCTCGGTTGTTGCTTTACCTAGTTTTGGTAATGTAATAACAAGGAGCCCCTCAGTTGTTTTGTCGGAAGTAGTTTTGTCGGAAGTAGTTTTGTCGGAGCGAAAAATAACGGCAAGAGCGATCGAATTAATTTAAAACCATATTATTTGCAAACCAGATGGCACAAGATTCTTTATTCGAACAACTAAAACACCCTAACCCCCACCTGCGCGAACAAGCAATTTGGCAACTGGCAAAAACCAGGGACGATACTACTATTCCTCGTTTGATGGGGGTTTTAGCAGAGGAAGATACCACCTATCGACGGGCGGCGGTTAAGGCCCTCGGGGCGATCGGTGCGGATACGGTGCCTCCTTTGGTTGATGCTTTGCTCGGGAGCGATAATGTCACCATTCGAGGTAGCGCTGCGAAGGCCCTCGCTCAGGTGGCAGTTAACTATCCCAAGGAGTCTTTCCCTACGGAAGCAATTGAAGGATTAAAAAAGGGCCTCTACGATTCTAATCCAGTGGTTCATATCGCTTCGGCAATGGCTTTGGGTGTTGTTGGAATTCCTGCTTTCGATGCTCTAGCAGATACTCTCAAGGCTACGGATAACTTGGGCTTGATGGTGGCAATTATTAATGCCATAAGTTCCATTGCCGACCCTCGCGCTAAAGAAGTTCTCAGTGCTTTGGCCGAGGATGAGTCTGCAGATACATATATCCGCGAGTCGGCTACTAGCGCTTTATCCCGCTTGGATTTTGTGAAGTCTAATCTTAGAAAATAGGGGACGGGGGCGATAGAGTTTCGCCGTAGAACGCGGCTATTGCCTGTTG
>CALKCV010000554.1 GCA_938083405.1 uncultured Microcoleaceae cyanobacterium
CCCAGAAGACAAGAGGGCTATTGGAATAACCCAAATTTAACTCTTAGGGACTTGCTAATTGCTTATTCCTTCCTAACTTATTCCCACAAAAAAAACCACCGTTTATGCACTAAACAGCGGTTTACAGAACTGCAGATGGAGATGCCCCCTGATGGCTTAACTCCATTTATTTAATAGTAGATGCACCTGATGAATTAACTCCTAGATGGACTAACTCCCTGATGGTTTAACTCCCTGATGGTTCACCGTCCGTATCCCAAAACTATTGTTTTGGGCGAGAATATTAGAGAAACTACTAAAACCTCACTTCCGACGTTAAACCTCAATCAGGTTGTGCCTATGCTTTTTTTATATTGGCAAATATTTGCCAATAAGACAAGAGGGCTATTGCAATAACCCAAATTTAACTGTTTGGAAGTGCTTAAAAGGGTTTGTTCTTTGAAAATAGGGTGCATCAACTATGAAACGAACTATTGTTGCCTTGGGGCTAATTGCCTCTACCGGCTCGATCTTTTTCCTGCCTAACAAAACTATGGCCGAATCGGGGCCATCGGAACGTAAGTTAACTTCTATGGCCATAGGCCATAGCATTTCTGGGCATCATACGGGCCAAGCTAACTATACGGCTACAGATGAAGATGGCAACCCAGAAAACGTCGAAACGGGTGAGACTCAAACGACTTCAGAATAATTTATTGCGCCAGGGTGCTAAGGAGCGCTTAAACTGGATTTAAGAGTTGCTATAACTCTTGAGTTTCCCCTCAAGTAGGGAAAACTACAATTAATCCTAATTAGGATGCAACAAAGTGCTTGCATAAGCGCAGGAATATTTCTGAGTGGCAGGCGCTTCAGTGTCATAAGTACACAACTGCGAATAACTGAAGTGCCTGCTACCAACTTTGGTTGCAAGAGACGTATTAAATGTCCAACCTGCAGAAACAACCAGAATGACTACAACCACAACTTCTAGAAGAAAAAGGGTATCAACTAAAACCCTAGAAAGGCGTCAGGCCACCCCTAAAGAAAGAGAGTTAATCCATTTACTTGCCAATTTAGGGTGTAGTTGCGCCAAATACGACTTCCAACACGCCGGCAGTAAGGGACAAATTCCGCCCGAAGATCGAAAGCATCTGGCAGAATGGCACTACTTGCGACTGCAGCAAATTCGTAGAATCGAACGCAGCTTGCAGCCAGTGGCCCAATTAAAGCGAGTTTACTATAAGAGTAGCCTCAGTCCGAGAGCTTTAAAATCCTTAAAACTTTTGTGGCAGGAAGGCGACAAACAAAGGGTCAAGCGTTTGGACCCAGAATTGGACGAAATACTTAGTTATGCCCTCGATCGCGGGGATACGCTAAAACACATATTTCAGACGATAGAGCTCAAACAACGACTGTTCTCCAAAACTCCCGATGGTGGAAAAGTCCCTATGTGGGTTTGGGAGTGGGAAGAGTCCGATTACGATATCAATTTTTTCCCGCCTTCGTTCCCTGCCTGGGCTAACATTATCGATGACTGATTGGCATAGGGCCAGTCATTTCGTTTTTCTGCCCTTAGCCTAGACAGGCATAATATCTAAATGTTTCATCAATTAACAATTAGCTTGGACGGAACCGGATCCATTAGGTTTTGCTAGAGCTTTTTAGCGAGAAAATGCTGTTTCGAGCGACTACTGCCTTCCCACTTTAAAGTTAGCTCGATTTAAAAACAAGGGATTTGAGCTATTTTTGGGTTCGACCGAATAATTATTTTTGGGAAAGGAAAAAATGAAAGTCTCCTAATAGACTGCCCTCTCCCTTTTTCCCACCGACAGCATCTTACGCGAGTGCAAACTAACTTTTTTTACCTAGCGGATAACAGGCAAGATGCCTGTTCTACAAAAAGCCAGAAGTTTTTGCTTCGGCTTCATTGGTGAAATGCAACCTTTCTACCTATCTCCTCGGGGGGCCAACAAGTCTCCCAGAGAGGGCAATTGTTCTTCGGAAGCATCAGAACCATCGTTAGCTGATAATAATAAAGGAACTTCAGTAACTTTATTTAATCCCGCAGATTCCAAAAGCTGCTTCCATTTAACCATCGCCAGATTGCCCCGATCGCCCTGGCGAATCTCCGAGGCAAGAATAGATAGGGCATCATGCCAAATTCCATTTTGTGCATAGATAAAAGAGCGATCGCTCGGTCTAGTTTTCCGCTCTAATTTTGCCGCTAAATCTTCATCAATTTCTCGTCTTTGAGTCCAACCACCTACTACTAATTCATCAAATCGGTTCTCTGGGTCGCAAATCACCGCAAAGAACCAACGATAATTTTTACCAACTTCTAAAGGCCCTCGATCTTCTGGCAGACTAACGCTAACTATTCCCGCTTCCCCAGAGAGGAGTAAAGATGTCTGGTAAATCTCGTTGTCTTCTTCATCTTTTAAGATAAATTCTGCTGACTTGGCAGAAGTTTCGGGCACATAAACAAAAAATTCGGGATGTTCCGATACCGTTAATCCCACAGAGCCTACATTGGGATCTAATAATGGCATTAACGGAGTTAAAGGCGGTTGTGGGTTCGGAAGTTCCGCATCCAAAGGACACTTTGATGTTCCTCTGGTTCCTCCACCAGTGGTCGGCGGTTTTCCCAGATTGCCCGGGGGTTGGTATTGGGCTATTTGGAAATCTGGTCCCAGTTTAGTTCCCCCGTTATGGGGTGCGATGGGCCTGGCCATCCCAATTGTCGGGGCTAAACTGAGGGACAAAGCAATTGAAACAGAAGCTAATAGTTTAGTCATAGGAGTCACACCTCTTGAGAAAATAAAGGTCGATCGGGAATTAGCTCTATCTTAATTTATTCGCTTCAATACCTAAGAGGATTTTTAGGGTTTTAACTGACCATCGGCTGCATTTCAATTTGGCAATTATTATTTCTTCATACTCATAACGCTAACGAATTATCAAAAAAGAGGCTATTGTCCATCGAACTGCAATTAACCACCATTAGCTATTTCCCAATTCCCCATCTGTTGAAACTTGATAAATCTGTGTTGGTTGGTGGCGACCTTTGAGCAATACGGAACCGATCGCCTTGGCTACAAACTTACCCTCAGTGTAACGCCTGGTCTCCTCGCTAATCAAAATCCGACAGACGCCGCCATCAAGAGATTTATCGTAACTCTCCAAACGGGCCGCTACGTTAACAGTATCTCCAATAATAGTGTAATCTTGGCGCATGGCACCGCCGAGAGAACCGGCGACTAGCTTGCCAGTGGCAATGCCTACTCGCATGGATAAAGTTGCTCGTCCCTCTCGGGCCCACCGGTCGTTGAGATGTTTCAATTTCGCAGCCATTTGTACGGCGCATCTTACTGCTGCCTCGGCATCGGTGGCGATCGCTTCTTCGCTGCTGGCAGGGATGGGAACGCCAAAAGCTGCCATCACGGCGTCGCCGATAAATTTGTCGATGATGCCGTCGTTGTCTAAGACTACTTGAGCCATGGCCTGCATATATTCGTTGAGGAAAGACATCAAGGTTTTTGGTTCCATTCCCTCTGCTAAAGTGCTGAAGCCTTTTAGATCTGTAAATAAAACCGTGGCAGTCATTTCTTGCCCCAGTAGTTCTCCTTCTTCGAGGAGATCGTGACGTTCGTGCCAGATAGCCTCTGCGATCTTCGGGGTGACGTGACGCCCGAATATATCCATTACGGTTTTTCGTTCTTTTCTTTCTAAATTCACTAAATAACCGGTAATTACTACGGCAGAACCGGTCAATCCTAAAACTGGGGGGATAACTGGAATCCACCAACCTTCAATCAATGCTGTATATCCGGTGCCATAAATAACCGCTATTCCTAACAAAACTCCACCAGCACTCCAACGTGGAGAGGGACAAAACCTGGCTAAGATTACGCCTACCACGGAGGAACCGAAAATCCACAGCCACTCGGTGCGTTCCGACCAAGATTTAATTAAAGGTCGTCCGTCTAAGGCGGCGCTAATAATTTGACTGGTTAAGTTGGCATGAACTTCGACACCGGGAGTTCCTTTGCCGGTGGTGAGAAGGCTGGTATTGTAGGGGGTGTTAAATAAGTCTGGGAGACTGTAGGCGGTGGCACCGATTAATACTACGCGATCGCGCAGGAAATCTGACCGAATTTTACCGTCGATTATATCCATCATCGATATTGTCTCAAATGTTTCTCGCGGTCCTCTATAGTTCATTAATATTTGGTAGCCGTCGGCATTAATGCTAACATAGCTACCATCCTTCGATTTTAACCTCACAAATACGGCTTCTTCTAATTGCAAATAATCTGGATTTACTTCGGAGTTTTTAGGGATTACTCCTTCGGCATCTAAATAAATAAAAGCTAAATTCATGGCAAAACTGCTAACTACTTCTCCATTTGGAGCCTGGACGAATAGCAGGCCTCGTCGCAGTTTGCCATCTGCATCTAATACTAAATCAGCCGCAGCTACTTGACCGAGAGCGTTTAATTCTGGGGGTGGATTTACGGCATAGCCTTGCTGGCTATCTCCGAGGGTTTTTACTCCTATTAAATAGGGGGTTGTTTTGTAAACTTCTACTAAGCGATCGTGACCTGGTTCTACTTTTAAATCTCGATAAATATCCATGCCTATAGCCCGGGGTTTTTGCGCCTTTATTTTTTCTAAAAGTTCGGCTATTTTTTCATCGGGAGCGGGCCATTGACCGATTTTCCTAATATCGGATTCGTTAATACCGACTACGACAATGCGTTTGTCTGTGGGTTCGAGAGGTCGCCAGCGAAAAAAACGATCTAAAGTATTTAATTCTATTATTTCTAATAAGCCTGCGAACCGAATTAAAAAAATAATTCC
>CALKCV010000555.1 GCA_938083405.1 uncultured Microcoleaceae cyanobacterium
CCCGTAGAACAGGCGTCTCGCCTGTTAGCGATCCATCTAATTTTGCCAGTACGGCCCATATTGCCTTGCTGTTAGATTTACCGGTTTTATTAGTAATAGATTGTAGCAAGTTATCCGGTTCTGTTGCGGCGATCGCTCGCGGTTTTACTACTTTCGACCCGAGAATTAAATTTGCTGGTTTGGTTTTCAACCGCGTCGGCAGCGATCGCCATCTTCAACTCCTCCAAAAGGCGATCGAACCTCTAAATTTACCCATCCTCGGCGTACTTCGCCGGCATCAAAATATTACTATCCCCGATCGCCATTTAGGCTTAATTCCCACGGACGAAATGCCAGAACTTAATGCTTTAATAGACGACCTGGCAAATCTCGCCGAAACTTGCTTTAACTGGCAAGAACTTTTACCCCTTTTAAAAAATCCGGTTTTAAAAAATCAAGATGAGGGGTCAGAGCAACATTTAACTATGCATATCCCTCCCGATCGTATCGTAACTCCTCAATCGGAATTTGTCAAGAGTTTTCCCGAAAAAAAATCGAAAAATTTCGAGAAAATTGTCCTAGCAGTGGCGCGAGATGCGGCCTTTAATTTCTACTACCAAGACAACCTCGACTTGCTCGAAGAATTGGGAGCAGAATTAATCTTTTTTAGCCCCCTGAAAGAAACCTCTTTACCCCCAGAAACCCAAGGACTATATTTTGGCGGCGGCTTTCCCGAAGTTTTTGCCAAACAATTAAGCGAAAATAGGGAAATGCGCGAGTCTGTAAAAACCGCGATTATTGAAGGAATGCCAACTTATGCCGAATGCGGCGGGTTGATGTATTTATGCCAGGCTATTATCGACTTCAATAATAACGGATGGGAGATGGTAGGAATATTGCCGAGGGCTGCGGCGATGGGGAAAAGATTAAAATTAGGATATCGTCAGGCCATAGCTATGAAAAATAGTCCTTTATTAAAGGAGGGCGATAAAGTTTTCGCTCACGAGTTCCACCGTTCTGAATTAACAGGAAACAGCAGTTCCCAATTAACAGGAAACAGCAGTTCCCAATTAACAGGAAACAGGAGTTCCCAATTCACAGGAAACAGGCGAGACGCCTGTTCTACGCCGCTATTGAAAATTTGGCGGGGCGATGAGGAAACTAGGGAAAGTACGGCAAGCTTTGAAGGATGGCAAATTTATCGAGTCCACGCTTCTTATCTTCACCTCCACTGGGGCGGTAGGGCTGAGATTCCACGAGGATTTTTGGATAGTTGTCAGCAGTTCTCTTGTCAAAAGTACGATGATGGTGTAGAATAGCGTTCGTAGCGATCGCTTTAGGGATTCTTAAAAGTATCATTAAAATCGCTAAAGCGATCGCTACGATCGACTTAAATATGGAGTTTAACCAATTAAAATATTATGACAGTATCCGTTCAATTCATTGAGGGGCTGGATGAGGAAATTAGCAACATTAGCCTTAGAAAAAAGCGCAGTTCTAATACTAAAACAGTAGTTTTAATATTCGATAAACTGAAGGCTATGGACAAATTCCGGTCTTTTACTAATAAAATCGAAAATCTTTGGTTGCGAGACGAAGAAGGGGATATTCAAGTTATCCCAAGCGGCATTAAATTTTACTCTAGCGATAACGAGCAACTCTCTAAAGTAGAGTGTGCTTTTGAAGTGGATTCGGAAGAAGTTTTCCAGAGAGTTATGCGCTTTTTTAACCGTTACGCCGAAGCTAAAGGTTTTGAATTTCAGTCCCGGGAAAATTAACAATTAACAATTACCGATGAGTCAATTAATTTCAGTTCAAAAAATAGCCGCCAGAGAGATTACTGCCGAGAACTTTTCGCCCTACGGGCAAGTCATTTTTACAACTCCAGATTATAAAAGATACGACGATAAAGATGCTCTATTAAATCTGACAAATGGCACGCCCAGATTTTACATCATGCGGCTGGAAAAACCGGGCAGAAAATTCAGGAAAATAACCCGTCACGTCCTCTGCACTCAATGTCTGGGCTCCCTCGCAGGGAAAGAATGGTTAATAGCAGTCGCTCCACCTTCTGAGAGTAACAAACCGGATTTAGAAAATCTAGCGGCTTTTCGAGTTCCGGGTAATTGCTTTATTAAATTAGAAGCGGGAACTTGGCACGCCGGACCGCATTTTGAGGAGGAATTTATCGATTTCTATAACTTAGAATTGAGCGATACTAACGAGGCGGACCATTATAGCCACGACTTCTTAAAAAGTCACGATTTAGAATTAGAAATAGTTTGTAGCGATCGCTTTAGCGATTGAGATAAGACTTGTTTGAAATCGCTAAAGCGATTACTACGAACAGCGCTACGAACTGCTATTACCAAAAACACTTGCACGATTTACCAAAATAAAAGCCAATGATTGCCGAACTTTCATTAATAGACATTGCCAAAACTACCCGTCAAGCCGCGCAAAAATTAGCAGTATTATCGACGGAGGAAAAAAACCAAGCCATAGAAGCAGTCGCCCGCGCTTTAGAAACAGCGGCCCCAGAGATAGTGGCGGCGAATAAAGCAGACTGCGAGGCGGCGGAAATTGAAGGCATCCCCAAACCGCTATACAATCGCTTAAAAATGGACGAGACTAAACTAAAAGGGGCGATCGCCGGTTTGCGGGATGTGGGCAAACTGCCGGATCCCGTGGGAGTGGTGCAAATTAAGCGCCAATTGGATGAAGGGTTAACTCTCAAACGGGTTACTTGCCCTCTGGGAGTCATGGGAGTAGTGT
>CALKCV010000556.1 GCA_938083405.1 uncultured Microcoleaceae cyanobacterium
AATAAAAAATATCCAAAAAGCTATTGATTTGGATAAAAAATATCTCGAAGATGCAATAACTGACACTGATTTTGATAATATTCGGGAAAGCGATCGCTTCCAAGAATTAATCTACAAACAAATTGAGAGTGCGTAAGCTAAGGACTTTTTTAGCATCAAAATAGGATTGCTGTTGGGTTTCCGGCAGCTACACCCAACCTACAATTTTTTATGCTAGCAATCCCAATTTTTTCCTAACATCTTCAACAGCAGTTATTTTATCGGCATTGCTGTCTGCTATTCCTTTCTCGATCGCTTGCCTGACATAAATTTCATACATCAAATCGTCCCAGGTGCAATTATCGGGCAATGCGTCTGAAAATTAAGAAACCGGGTTTTTTCAAAAAACCCGGTTTCTGGGCGGTAAAAAACCAGACCCCCCATCTGCTAAAATACCCCAAACGCCTATTAGGACAAAATAGAGAAGAACTGGAACGGGTGGCTTATGTAGAAATTCCTAATCGGGCAGAAAAATACCACTTAAACCCATAGAAACTAACACCAACCCTGCCATGAGCGCAACCTTAACTACCCCTGAAGCTAAATACTCCTATCTCAAAACCTGCCTTTGTCAAATCAAAGACCTAGAAGCTGCCGCCGCCGTCCTTAACTGGGACCAAACAACTCTAATGCCCCCCGGCGGCGTCGCTGCAAGAGGGCGACAAATAGCTACCCTCACCCAAATTGCCCACGAAAAATTAATCGACCCAACCATCGGTCAAATACTCGAAGACTTGCGCCCCTACGAAGAAAGCCTCCCCTACGACTCCCCAGAAGCAGCGATCGTCCGCGTCGCCCGCAGAGATTACGATCGCTCCTCCCGCATCCCCTCAGAATTCATGGCCCGATTATCGGAACATCAGGCCGCTACTTACGAAATCTGGACAAAAGCCAAACCAGCCAACGACTTTGGGGCGGTGCGACCCTATTTAGAAAAAATGCTCGATTTAAGTCGAGAAATGGCCAGTTTCTTCCCCTACGAACACGTCGCCGATCCCCTCATCGACTCAGAAGACTATGGCATGAGCGTCGCTACAGTCCGTTCTCTCTTCGCACAACTGCGCGAAAAATTAGTCCCCATCGTCGAAGCCATTACCTCTTGTCCCCCCATAGACGACTCCTGCCTCTACCAATACTTCTCCAAAAAACGACAAGTAGTATTTGGCCGCATGGTAGCAGAACGCATCGGCTACAACTTCCAACGGGGACGTCAAGACGAAAGTCCGCACCCCTTTAGCACCAGCTTCTCCGTAGATGACGTCCGGATCACTACCCGCATCGACGAAAACAATCTCACCGAGGCTCTTTTCAGCACCATCCACGAAGCAGGTCATGCCATGTACGAGCAAGGTATTGCTCCAGAATTAGAAGGAACGCCTTTGGCGGCGGGGACATCGGGGGGCGTCCACGAAAGCCAATCTCGACTTTGGGAAAATATCGTCGGCCGGAGTCGGGGCTTTTGGGAGTGTTTCTATCCGCAGTTGCAGGGAATGTTCCTCAGAGAACTCGGTCCTGTTTCCATTGAGAAATTCTATCGGGCTATTAATAAAGTAGCTAAATCTCCCATCCGCACCGATGCCGATGAAGTGACTTATAATCTTCACGTCGCCATCCGTTTCTCACTGGAACTGGCTATGCTGGAGGGTAAGCTGGAAGTCCGCGACTTGCCGGAGGCTTGGAACGAAAGATATAAAAGCGATTTAGGTATTTTGCCCGCTAACGACAGCCAAGGGGCGATGCAGGACGTACATTGGTTTTGCGGCACTGTTGGGGGAATGTTCCAAAGCTACACTCTCGGCAACTTGATGGGGGCCCAGTTCTACGAGAAGGCGATAAAAATTAATCCAGAAATACCTGTGGCAATAGAACGGGGTAATTTTAATATGCTGTACCATTGGTTGAAAGAAAATATTTATCAGCACGGCCGAAAATATACGGCTGAGGAAATAATCAAGGAAGTTACTGGGGCACCTTTGAGCGTGAATCCTTTCATAGATTATATTCGCAATAAGTACGCGGCAATTTATCAGATCGAACTTTAGTTGTTAGTTTGTTCTTGGTGGAAGGTTGTTAATAGGCATAAGGGGCGAACGCGCCCCGCGTTGTGGATGCAAAATCGCTATTGAGGGATTAATAAGGAATTTTCTCAAAGAATCCCGATAGGAAAAAAAATGTTGCTAAGTAAAATAAACAAGGAAAGAAAGGATGTTATAATTGAGCAGCAGCAATTTTAAACCCCTTTCGGTTCGTACCAAAGTAAGAAATCCCAGTAGGAAGAATAAAATCTAAGATATTTTTGAGATTATTTCAGAGGAAGGCGCGGTTTGGGGTGGCTGTGGCTGATGAAGAAAGCACGCTAACTTAACAAAAAACAAAACTTTATGATGCGTCTGACTACTATTACTGCTTTGACGAGCATAGTGGCGGCGATCGCTCTAGGGCCAAAGGCGATCGCAGGGCCCTATTCTGAAAATTCAACCCAAAGACCTGAAACAGCGGACTTTGGGGAAAATAACAGCTTGCCAGAGCGACTTTCCGAAAAACAAGAGCAGCGAGACTTTATGGTTCCTCGAAGGGAGTCCGGGGTTCTTCCTTCCGAGAAAGGCTCGCGAGCTAAACTTTTTTCCGAACCCTTCTACCCAAACGCGGCCCAAAGGCGATACGAAGATAAAAGCTTCAGGGCGGGCACCCGTGGCTCTCATATATGGATCTTGCAACGTCGCTTGCTCGCCAGAGGCTTCGAGCCGGGCCCCATAGACAGCGTATTTGGTTCCCAGACCACACGAGCGCTCAAGGCTTTCCAAAAATCTCGGGGCTTAACGGCAAATGGGGTGGTAGATGAAACTACCTGGAAGGCTTTGGCCCAAAACGAGCGGCGGGTTTCCCCAAGGCGGCGGGTTTCCCCAAGGCAGCCGGTTTCCCCAAGGCGGCGGGTCTCCCCAAGGCAGCCGGTCTCCCCAAGGCAGCCGGTCTCCCCAAGGCAGCCGGTCTCCCAAGAAAGGTTCTTGGATAAAGGGAATAAAGGCTCTAAGGTGAAAACTTTGCAGTTGCGTTTGGAAATGCGGGGCTACGATGTGGGGCCGATAGATGGGGTTTTTGGCACGAAGACTGCCGCTGCAGTGAAGAAATTTCAAGAAGCCCAAGGTTTAAGTACCAGTGGTGCGGTGGATGAGGAAACTTGGGAGGCTCTCGGTCGGAATGAAGTAATTAATAATTAATAATTAATAATTAATAATTATTGGACGGGGCTCGTCCCAGTGGCTCCAAGAGCGTTAATAATTGCCCCGAGAGCGAATAAATTTTTGCTGGAAAAAGCGCCGTCTTAACTACTTAAAAATCAATCAGGGTTAGATTTCGAGGGTCCAGAGGAGACTTTGACAAAGCGATCGGCAATTGCCGATCGCTTTGCTTTTGGACCGAGCGATAAAAAAACATGATAAATTTAACCTCAAATCAAGGTTTTATTTCTCAATGGAGAATAAGGAATAAGGAATGGGGAATTGCTAACCAGGCAATTACCTATTACTAAGAAAAATCTATGGCCAAAACGAGGTCAAAGAATAAAAGCAATGGGTCGTAAATCGAGGTTAGTTACAATCTTATTTTTAGTGACCTTGGGATTAGTGCTTCTGGTCCCTTCGCCACTAACGCCACAGAATATGTCTCGGTGGAGCGATCGCTTCATTTCCCAAACAGAGAATAATAGTACGCAACTACAGCGACGGGCACCGAAGTTTAAGAAAGTGGAGGCGGGGTTTGCGAAAACTATCGTCCCACCTCCAGAAATTTTCCAGTTCTCCCAGGAAACAGCAGACCATCGTCAAAGCGCGATCGTCAAACAAGACGAGGGTCGCTTCCTTAACCAATTGGGAGCGGAAACATACCCCACCTACGAAGTAATAGATATTCTGTGGCTGTTAATCTGCTCTGGCTTAGTATTTATAATGCAAGCGGGGTTTATGTGTCTGGAGTCGGGACTGACGCGATCGAAAAATAGTATCAACGTCGCTATCAAAAACCTGACCGACTTCGGCATCTCCGTCAGTTTATTTTGGGCTTTTGGATTTGCCTTCATGTTTGGAACGAGTTATAAAGGAGCGATCGGTCTGACCGGTTTCTTTCTACCCACGGAGCTCGAACCCTTTCTGGCAGCCTTCTTTTTTTTCCAAGCCATGTTTTGCGGCACGGCTACCACCATCGTCTCCGGTGCCGTTGCCGAACGGATCAAATTTCCTTCCTATATAGTGGTCGCCAGCCTGCTTTCGGGCCTAATTTATCCCATCTTCGGGCACTGGGCTTGGAACGGAGCCCAGATTGGTAATTTTGCCGGTTGGCTGGGAAAACTTGGTTTCGTCGATTTTGCCGGTTCCACCGTGGTTCACAGCGTTGGCGGTTGGGTTTCTCTGGCAATGTTGCTCGTGGTGGGGCCGCGAGCGGGCAGATTTCCCAAAAACAGTCCGCCACAAAAAATCAACGGTTCTAATATACCTTTGTCGGTACTCGGAGCGATGCTGTTGTGGTTTGGCTGGTTTGGTTTCAACGGCGGCAGCACTCTGGCTTTAAACGGACAAGTTGCTTCCATTATTGTCAATACGGTTCTAGGCGGCGTGGCGGGGATGATTGTTACTTTGGCTGTGGGCTGGTCGAGAAGGCATATTCCCGATGTAGAGTTGTTGATAAATGGTGCTTTGGCCGGTTTGGTGGCGATTACTGCGGGATGTCATGCGGTGAGCGGGGGGGCGGCTTTGGCGATCGGGGGGATCGGCGGTCTGGTGATGATGCTAATAGAAGCTACTTTAGAGCGGTTCCGGGTCGATGATGCCGTCGGTGCTATACCAGTTCATCTGGGGGCTGGTGTTTGGGGTACTTTGGCGGTGGCTTTGTTTGGCAAGCCGGAGTTGTTGGGAACGGGTTTGAGCGCGGGCGCTCAATTTGAAGTTCAGTTTTTAGGGGTGGTGGCTGCTTTTGCGATTT
>CALKCV010000557.1 GCA_938083405.1 uncultured Microcoleaceae cyanobacterium
CGGTCTTTTTCAAAAGCACTAGCAGTCAAGGCAACGATCGCCGTTGCCTGTCCCTTTAAGCTAGCTCTGATTTTTTTAGTGGCTTCGTAGCCGTTCATTACGGGCATCCGCATATCCATCAAAATTAGGTGAGGTTCCCAACTTTCCCATACTACCACAGCTTGTTGACCGTTTTCTGCTTCTGTGACCTCAAAGCCTATGTCAGTCAGAAGTTCTACTAATAAAAGACGATTTGTGGGCTTATCCTCAACTACCAGAATGCGATATTTAGGTCGAGCGGGGGCTAAACCTATTATTTTATGGTTGGCGGGCACAGTTGTTACTATATCGGTCTTCTGCTCTACTAAACTCGCCTGGATATTAAACGCAAATTTACTGCCGTAACCGGGGATACTACGAACTGTAATATCTCCTCCCATCAGTCGCACGAATTTGTTACTTATAGATAAACCCAGACCAGTACCCTCCCCAGATTTTAGACCGGTTGAAGTTTGAGCGAAGGCTTGAAACAATTTACCCAAGTCATCTGGGGCAATGCCGGGTCCGGTATCTTCTACTTCAAAGGTCAGCCCTGCGGTAGGCTGCCCGGAGAGCATCCGGGTCCGAAGAATAACGCTGCCTTGTTCGGTAAATTTGATGGCGTTGCCGAGGAGGTTAATTAACACCTGACGCAGTTTGCTTTCGTCGGTTTGGATGTATTGGGGAACATCAAGACTGCGTTGGAAGGTCAGTTGTAAGCCTTTTGATTGGGCTTTTAGGTATAGCATATTTTGGAGACTATCCAGGAGGTGATGGAGGTCGAAGCTATCTTCATTGAGGGTAACTCGCCCGGCTTCGATTTTTGACATCTCTAGAATGTCGTTAATCAATTGCAACAGATGCTCCCCGCTGCGGTTGATGATGTCGGTGTATTTTTGATGCTCTGGGGATAAGTTGCGATCGCGCTGCATGAGTTGAGAAAAGCCGAGAATTGCGTTGAGGGGGGTTCGCAGTTCGTGGCTCATGTTGGCTAGGAATTCGCTCTTTGCCAGGTTGGCCCCGTCCGCTGTTTCTTTTGCTTCTTGTAATTCTGCTGCTTGCTGTTGGGTTTGGGCTAATAGCTCTGCTTGTTGGACTGCTACTCCTAACTGGGTGCCGATTTGAACTGCCATCGCGATCTCTGCTTGTTCCCACTGGCGCGGACCGGAATTTTGGTAGCTTGCCAGCAACCCCCAGAGTTTTTGTCCCTGGAAGATGGGGACGGTGATGTATGCTTTGGCTTGAAATCTTTCTAGAAGCTCGACGTAACAAGAGATAAAACCGGCAGTGTAAATGTCGTTAACGCAGAGGTAAGTCGTTCCCAAGCTGTAAACGCCGCCTTTGGTGTCTTGCAAATAGGTATCGGTGTATTGTACGGGCAGATCGCTGTTAGTAAAGGTTCTGACGATGCAACTGTCGTCTCTGACTGATGTATTAAGTTTTAACCCGGGATTGTATTGTTCCTCCACCAGGGGAATCCATCCCTCCCCTACGGACTCGCAGACAAACTCTCCGCTCCAGTCGGGACGGAAACGATAGATGGTCACGCGATCGCAGCCGATGGCCTGTCGCAGTTCCCTGGTGGTAGCGCTAAATATGGTTTCTAAATCTAAAGACTCCCGCATTCTTCGAATTACCGCCCTGAGGGTTCGTTCCCTTTCTGCCATTTGCCGCAGGGTTGACTCTATCCCCTTGCGATCGCTGATATCGTGGATGATGCCTACTAGAGACCTCTGCCCCGAAGCATCTTCAAATGCTATTTTTTTGGTGACGATGGTGCGTATCGTGCCTGAAGCGTCGGTTAAAGTTTCTTCTATCTGATGTTCCTTGCCGGTGCTAAATACTAGGCGATCGTATTCCCTGAAAGCATCTGCTTCTGCTTTTGGGAAAAAGTCGAAGTCCGATTTGCCAATTATTTGCTCGCGCGGATATCCTATTAATTGGCAACAGGCATCGTTTAATTTGGTAAAGCGATGTTGCCTGTCTTTGACAAAAATTGGGTCGGCTACGGAGTTTAGCACCCTTTCCAAAAAGTCTTGACTTGCTTTTAATGCTGCTTCTGCCTGCTTGTTTTCGGTGATGTCGGTGGCAGTGCCGAGAAGTTGCTTCGGCGCTCCTGAGGCAGCGCGTTTAAAGATAGTATCGCGACTGAGCATCCACAGCCATTGTCCGTTTTTGTGCTTCATCCGATACTCGAATTCAAAGATATCTCCATCGGCCGCGATCTGAAGTTGGGTTTTATAATCAAAGTACTTCTTCCTATCTTCTGGGTGCATGAGGTTGCGAAATACATCCGCTCCCATTTGTTGGATTTCTTCTGGCGTATAGCCCAAAATATCGACAATGGTGCGGTTGACATAAATATTGCGCTGCTCTATCAGGTCATAGATGTACAACATACTTGGGCTGGCATCGGCGATTTGTTCGACAAAGCGCTGGCTCTCGCGGAGGGCTTTTTCCGCCGCTATTTTTTCTTGAATTTCTGTTTGGAGGGCGGCATTTGTTTTTACTAACTCGCTAGTGCCTTTCGAGAGTCCTTCCGTTGCCTGGCGAACTCTGGTTTCGAGTTCGTCGTAAGCTTGCCGCAGGGCTTTTTCGGCTTTCTGCCGTTGAAGTTCGGCGGCGGCTCTCGCGGCAAATACTGTCATAATGGCGATGGCGTTTTCTTCATCATTGAGAGAGCGATCGCTGTTAATACATAATACGCCGATCGCTTGCTGCCGTTCGTTTAATAAAGGTACTCCCAAATAACACACCGCATTCATCGCTGCCAAACCCTTTGCTTCGGGAAAATACTCCTGCACGTTGTTGGGATAAAATTTTAGTTGGGCTTCTTTTATTACCGGTTCGCAAGGAGTTCCTTCTAGGTCATAAGGAAAATTTTCTTCTAATTTATCCGCTGCCCAAAATGCCAATGTTTGTAGTTGTTTTTCGTTCTTTTCTACGGTTTCTGATACTAATACATGGCGTACGTTTAAAGCTTGACCTAAATGGCAAGCCAACCCATTAAAAAAATCTTGTCCTGTAAGCGAGGCCGTTCCTTCTAATGCCTTTTTTATAAGGCTTTCTGTCTTAATTCTATTTGTGATTTCGGCTTGCAATTCTTGATTGATTTCTTCTAAACTAGCAGGACTTGGTAAGGCCAAAGCTTGAGGAATTAGAGGTAGTAATTCAACAACGGTGTAAATAGAAATGAGGGCAGCAATAGCTTTTAGGATTCCCGATAGCCAGTAAGCTGGATACCATAAAGTCAAAATCTCTATTAAATAAGTAGTTCCGCAAGCAATAATAAAGGCTCCAAATAAGACAAATACCCTTTGAAAGGGAATGTCTTTTCGCTTGCGAATCAAATAGATGAAAATTGCGGAAATCGAGTAGTAAGCTAAAGCAATTAAAGCGTCGCCCAGGAGGTGGAACAACACTAATTGCGACTGCCATAAATAACAGTTACCGTGAGGGATAAACCGATCTGGGGAGAAAATTAATTGTAGAACTTGCCACATAAAATTACTAAAGAAATAAAAAACTTTTGGAGAAAGTTATTCAAATTTGTTTGAGGGTTATTGAAAATTGAGACTAGCCCTGGGTTATAGCCAGTCATTTTCATTATATCCCCCTACTCTAGTAGATGCAAGTGAGGCTGCCTGGCTGCTTGCTAGGCGGGATTCCCAGAGAGAGGATGCCCGTGGGGGGTTGAAATTTTTAGCTACGGGAGCGGAGCGAGGTTTCTTTCTATCATAACACCCCAAAATTATAAATTTTTTCAAAAAAATATTGAAAAAATAGATTGTTTAAAACCTAATAAAATCTTTGGTGCGGTTGCTAAAAAAAGCTCGTTTGTAGTAACGAGTTTAGCGATCTAAAAGTCAAGTTGTGTGGTCACATATTTAGTCGATTTCCGCTCGATTAATTAGCACAGTTATTGTTGGTAATTTATGAATATCGCTGCTACCTTTTGCTTTATTTTCTCTCTGACATTATCGGGAGCTATGACCGCACAATCTTCCCCTTCTACGGTTCGCGAAAAACCCATTACTAAAAAAAAACTATGTCTGTAGAAAAATTAAAACCATTTTTAGCCGAAACTTACGAAAATTTTCCCAAAGGACGGACTATCGGGTTAGTGGTTTCCAGAACCACTCAGTCGGAAACTATTTTCCGAACCGAGGGTTCTGGCGAACGGATGTGTAGCGAGTTCGTTCGCGCTGGGGCTGAGGAGGGTAGAGGATAGCGCTATTATCCCGCGTTTGGATGGAGGACGCTTTTAGCGTTTTACCCGCGACGGAGTGGGTAGGCGATCGCACCATTAACGCCATCTACGAAAATGGAACCATGGGAGATACTGACGGCAAGGCATCCACCGCCCTCAAAACCAGCGAGTAGATCAAAAACCCCAAAAAAACCGTAGGACAGGCATCTTGCCTGTCCGATAGAGGGGCAACAGGCGATGATGGCCTGTTCTAC
>CALKCV010000558.1 GCA_938083405.1 uncultured Microcoleaceae cyanobacterium
TTTTCTACCAACTTTTGTAACTGTTCGGCGCTGCTAATCTCCTTATTATCGATCTTAGTAACGACATCGCCGCGACGCAAACCGGCCGCCGCCGCCGGACTGTTAGGAATCACTTCCATTACCAAGACTCCTTTCGTATCGGGAACGATCGCCAAGGAATTTGGGTTCTCTTTCAACTGTTGGATGATTTCCTCCGTCAAGGTTATCATGCGAATGCCGATATAAGGATGGGGAATTTTTTCTCCCCTCGCCAGTCGGTCCTTAATATCCTTGGCTTTATCGATAGGAATGGCAAAGCCAATGCCTTGACCGTCGGCGCGAATGGCAGTGTTGATGCCGATAACTTCGCCGCGATCGTTCACCAACGGACCCCCAGAATTACCCGGGTTAATCGCAGCGTCGGTTTGAATGAAATCTAGGCGCTTATCTGGGATGCCGGCTTGGGAGCTCGGGCGCTTGAGAGTGCTGACAATACCCAGAGTAACGGTATTATCCAATCCCAGGGGGTTGCCCACGGCGATCGCCCAATCTCCAACCCTGACATTTTCAGAACTTCCCAGAGAGGCAACGGGGAGATTTTCTCCGTCAATCTTCACTACCGCTAAATCGGTGGGCTCGTCTATTCCGCGCACTTCTCCGGTGAAGCTGCGTCCGTCTCGCAGAACTACCGTCACCGTATCGGCTCCTTTAACAACATGAGCGTTAGTCAGGATAATACCGCTATTATCGACGATAAATCCCGAGCCTTGTCCCCGTTGCTGATATTCGTTGGGCATTTGGGGAAGCATTCCTTCCCCAAAGAAGCGACGGAAGAAAGGATCGTTACTAAAAGGATCTGCCATATTATTAGATACCGTGCGTTCGGTATCGATGCGAACTACCGCCGGTCCTATTTTGTTTACCGCTTCTGCGACAAAGTTACCTGCCCTCGCTCTTACAGACCCTGGTATCTGGGCTACCATTTCAGAGGTTGGGAGGTGGTTATCCGCACTGGCCGGGGGCATCACTAATGCTGGAAACGACCGCAGGCTGGCTATGCTCAGACCCATACCGACTAAGACTGCCAAGGTGTGGGTGGTTACTCTGCGGAATTTATTGGTGTTTTTATCGCTAGCTGACATTAATTAAACCTCCAATGGTTTTGTATTGTTTTGATTTGATTAAGAATTACTTCGGTGCTTTGAACTACTTATTAGCAGAAACTCAAGCTTTTGTTGCCCTGGATGCCAGAGCGATCGCTCCGATCTGCGACCTTTGCCGCTGGGACTTGAGAAAGTTTTTTAAGCAGTCGGGCCCGGCGCAAATCGAAATGTTTTCGCGGACGGAGCCTGTATTAAGGCCTAGAAGCCCTTGGGACGAGGTCCGTCCAATAATTATTAATTATTAATTATTAATTATTAATTACTTACATCCGTCCCTGGAGCGTGGCTTTTCTCTGGAATTTTGACGCCAAATTTTCTAGCTGGGATAGAACTTGCTTTTTAGTTTTGTCGAACCAGTTTTTAAGCGATCGCGACTTGTCGTTTAGCTCCTCCTCCCAACCCACTACCTGGCTTTCAATAACTTTTACATCTATGGCCTCCGGGTCGTAGATTTTTTTGCTTCCATAGATTTTAGCATCAAATCCAGAATCGTTAATTCCTAAATTTTCTTCTAAATAGCTTGCTAAATCCTCAAACCTAATTTCTTTTACGGAATGGACGCGGTTGGCATTATTAACCTCGTCCTCCAGCCAGCGGTAGTTTTGGCGATCGCGAACTCCATTCATAATTTTCTTCCTCAATCTAACTATTAATTTGTCTTGTCTTTGTTATTAAAAGAACTTCTATAGTTTCGAGCTTTTTATTCGCTACAACTTAAAGATATCCAAACCATACTCGGGGAGTTTTCGGCTGTTCCTCCTGGTAGAAGGGGGATTACCGAACCGAAGCACGAAACAAATATTGAGGCAGTATTTCGGGAACTAAAATAGGAAGTAATAGTATCTATTTATTAAAGCGCGCAAAAAAGTCCCAAGAGTAGAATAACCCGCCCTTGGAGTTCGGTTGCTGTCACTGTGGGACTGGTTAGAGCGTTGCTAGTATGGAGATAACTAAAAGAAAACAATTTTATCGAATAAAGGAAATAACGATGAACGACTTATCAAACAAAAACCCCGACTTTTCTGAAAATTCTCAAGACACCAAGGACGACAATCATCTTTTGCAGTACGTTCAATCTATGAACTCTGATATCGTATCTCAACTGTCCCAGCCAGACTCGGAAGTGGCGCGGTTGATGGAACGGAATCTTAGAAGTATGTTAGGAAGCCTACCGCCGGAGCATTTCGGGGTAGCTATTACTACCAGTCGGGAACAACTCGGCAGTTTGCTGGCGAACGCCATGGTAAGCGGCTACTTTCTCAATAATGCCAAACAAAGAATGGAACTCGAAAGGTCTTTGTTGAGTGCAGCTACAGATAGCTAATTCTGCGAGTTGGGCGCGGGGATCGATTATTCTGGACAACCTCCCAGAGCGATCGCGCCCTTTTCTTTATTTAAGCTCGAATCTCAAATCTAAATTGCTATTAAAATCTAAATTCTAAATTTTGTCTTTCCCAGCAGAAAATGCTGGGAATTTTTAATGGCAAAAAATAAGTTTTGTTTGGCGATCGCTAGGACTAAATTAGAAAAGTTTTCAGACCGCAAAATTAAGAAAAAAAAACAATCCTTGACAAAAGCATCTATTTAACTTAGGATTGAGGAGTTGTGGTAAAAAAGGAGTGCAAAATGAGCGAACCAGCAGAAATTTCTTACGGACGCTATTATTGGTACGTTAAACTAACTCAGCAGGTATCAGACAAAGGCGAAACTTACGTTCAAGCAGACGAAGTAGAAGTAAAAGACGGGGTTCTCCTGTTTCTTCAAAATCAAGAACAAGGGGTGAAAATAACCATGGCTTTTGCTCCTGGGACTTGGTTGAGCGCCTACATTACCAGCCTGAAAAAAGAATAAAGTAGGCTGTAAAAAAACTGCCTTGGTAAGAATTAAAGCAGATTTTTTGGGGTAAAAAAAGGGTTGCCTGTCTTAGCTGAAGCTAGACGGCAACCCTGCTAGTTTTTGAGGGAAAAATAGTTAAGAAAAAAGGTCGTTAATTGCTAAATTCGGACCTGTCCCGACCTCTGCGGGCCTCCATTTTTTGACGCAGTTGGTCCTGTTGTTCTGGCGTCAGGACGTTACGAATTTGTTCGCGGGTGGACTGACGAAGCGATCGCATTTGTTCCCGCTGTTCGGCAGATATACTCATCTGCCGTAAACCTTTAGCTTTCTGGCGGCCTTGTTGTCTGAGAGTTTCAAACTGCTGCTGTTGTTCTGGGGTGAGAAGGTTCTCCATTTGAGATTTAGCATTTTCCCTAATTTGCTCGATCTGAGTTTGCTGTTGCGGGGTGAGGTTTAATTCCGAGAAACGGTTGCGAAATCCTTCAGCGCTAGCTGCCATCGGACTAAATGAGACAATGGCGGCTGAAAGTCCTGCCAGTAGAGATAAGAATTTGATTTTCATAACTTTTGGTTCGAGTGAATTGCTGTTCGATATTCTCATCATATAAACAACACCTCCAGAATGACATGAGGCAAAGGTCATAAGTTTATCTAGGACTTTAGTCCTATAGCCAAAAGGGACTAATTTTGCCAATAATTAAGGAAGGTGGGTTATATCAATTAACAATGAACAATGAACAATTAACAATTGGGTCTTAGGCGTAAAACCATTGATTTGACTGGCTTTGCCTTTTTTACCCTCTTATTTTTATTATGGTCATTTATTGCGACTTGATATGGGAGCATCCCATATTTGTAAAAAAACCGAAAAATAAATACATGCATGTCAGTTGGAGCGTTGGAACGTTGTCAGTTGCAGGGCGTTCCAACGTTCCGACTGACAACTAACATGCTAGCGTCTAATTATTGGCTTTCTTCACTCTTGGGATGCTCCCGAACAAGGAGCCCGCACCTTTCCCTCAATTATTAATTATTAATTATTAATTATTAATTGTTATAAGCGGCATCGAACCCTACTTTCCTCGCGCTTTTCCATGAAAATACCTCAATATCCCATTCGATTTTTATTATATCTGGAGTGGATTTTACTGGCAATTATCGCTACCAGCGAAGCCCTAAGATTTCCTCTCTCCGGTTCCCCAAGAATGCACTTTTGGCGGGAAGCTTCCGGCATTCCCTTTTTTAACCTTTTTGCCTTGGCTGCTTTTGGTGCAATGGGATTTATTTTGCCGAGAAATAAGCAACCAATTTATAAAATAATTTACAGCGCTGTAGAGATAGCTTTAATTTTGTTTATGTCCTCGGGAAGAAGTTTTCGGCTGTTTCCCATCCTCTGCATAATTTTAGTTATTAGAAATTGTTTTATTTTTGAAGTTAAAGCAGGTTCTCTGGTGACAATTTTTGCTTTTGCTTTTTTTGTATTAAAGCAGTTGGAAAGGTTTAATAGGTGGAGCAATGTTCCCCATTTGGAGCGGGAAAGATTGGCTTTTATGTTATTAAGTTCGGCACTTTTATTTGGATTAGTATTAGTTTTTTTGCAGTTATTAGTCAATGCGGTGATTTCCGAACATAACAGCCGCGAAAAACTGGCGATCGCTCACGAAAAATTGCGCCAATATTCCCTAAGAATAGAAGATATTGCTACTTTACAAGAAAGAAACCGCATTGCCAGAGAAATACACGACTCCTTGGGACATTATTTAACTGCTTTAAACTTGCATTTAGAGGCAGCTTGGAAACTCAGAGAAGCTAATCCCGCCGAAGCGATGGAGTTTTTAGCAGATGCCAAAAAATTAGGATCGAAATCCCTCGAAGCAGTGCGTCAGTCTGTGGCTGCTATGCGTTCCGATCCTCTGGAAAATTTGTCTTTAAAAGAGGCGATCGCTACCCTCATCGAAGACTTTCACAAATCTACTAATATCTTACCCAACAGCAGCATCGATATCGATTTTTCTCTTCCTAACGAAGTCAAAACAGCAATTTACCGCATAGTTCAAGAAGCCTTAACCAATATCGCCAAATATTCTGAAGCAACAGAAGCAAAGATAACAATTTTGGCAACAACAGATTTACAATTAACAGTAGAAGATAACGGTAAAGGATTTAACTTAGAGCAAAATACCACCGGCTTTGGCATCCAAGGAATGCGCGAAAGAGCGCTAGCTCTTGGAGGGCAATTTCAGATTGTAACCGCCCCCAAAAAAGGCTGTAAAATTATAGCTAAATTCCCGCTAGATCGCCCAAAATCCATCCGTTAAATCCGTTAAAAAATCCGTTGCCAACCAGCCAAAATCCATCCGTTAAATCCGTTAAAAAATCCGTTGCTAACAACATGATTAAAATTTTATTAGTTGACGACGAAATGCTCATCCGCCGAGGCTTAAAAGCCTTATTAAAATTAGAAGAATCTCTCGAAATAGTCGGCGAAGCAGAAAATGGAGAAATAGCAATTAATGAAATAGAAAAACTCCAACCAGATGTAGTTTTAATGGATGTCCGAATGCCAGTAATGGATGGAGTAGCAGCTACTCGCGAAATTAGCAGGCGATTTCCTCAGATAAAAGTCTTGATATTAACTACTTTTAACGACGATGAATATGTGACTCAAGCGTTAAAATATGGGGCGGCGGGATATTTATTAAAAGATACGCCTTCTGAAGAGTTAGCCCAGGCGATTAGATTTGCGGATAAAGGTTATACTCAATTAGGACCCGGAATAGGCAAAAAAGCTATGGCTCAAATTCCCGTTACTGCTGCGGATCCTCCCCAAAGTTGGCAAGATTTGACGCCGAGAGAACGGGAAATTTTAAAGTTAATTGCTACTGGTGCGAGTAATAGGGAAATTGCTCGATCTCTTTATATTTCTGAGAAGACAGTTAAGAATTATGTAACCAGTATTTTAGGGAAATTAGATTTGCGCGATCGCACTCAAGCAGCCATTTTTGCCAACTCTTTTTTATCTGGGTTAGAATAGAGATTAAGAAACCCGTAACGAGATTAAGAAACCAGGTTTTTTTAAAAAACCTGGTTTCTGGGCTACACGTTTAAGCGATCGCCCCCACTCAAAACCAGAGAATTATTAAACATTACAATTTATAATCCAAGGGCTGACAAAAATCCTCAATTCCCGTTTTCAGCGCATAAATAACCACCGGTGCAGCCAACAGTGGCGGGCAAACTTTCTTCTCCAATAAATAGCCAACAGCTTTAGTCAAATTACCCTTAATTAAATCATCCCTAAACTCTTTTTCGCAAATAGCAACCCGACATCTTTTCGCCTCGCTTTTCAACCAATTCTCCGAAGTATTAGGTTCCATACCGACTTTCAAAGCCAAAGAAATCGCCGCATCCTCCAAATCTCCCTCGCAATCTTCGATTAAATCTAAAGCCTCCATCGCCTCTTCATATTCAGAGATTTGAGAGCGAAACTGAGCAATTTCTTGAGTAGTTAAAACAATCATAAATTCCTCTAAAAATTAAATAAAATTAATTAATCGCCATCGAACCAAGCCCCAGTTAAAGCCACCGCCAAACCATCAGCAGCATCGTCAGGCTTGGGAATTTCTTCTAAATTTAATTCCCGCGCGACCGCCTCTTGCACTTCTAATTTTTTAGCGTTGCCATAACCCGTTAATGCCTGTTTGATTTGAGCCGGAGTAAACTCCAATGAAGGCACCTCCCGTTGAGCTAATACTAATGTTAGCACCCCCCGAGCTTGGGCGACGATAATTGTATTTCCCATCCGGTAAAAGAACAACTTTTCCACAGCCGCAAAGTCCGGTTTGAACATATCAATTAAGGCGTGCAAATCGTCATAAATTGTTTTTAATCTCCGCCCCATTTCTTCCCCCGCCGGAGTTTGGATGACGCCAAAATCCACCGTTTCGACCTCTGTTTCGTTATGACACCTAATTACTCCAAATCCCAATCTAGCAAGCCCCGGGTCTAATCCGAGAATTATTTTTGACATGGTTGTTTTAAGTAATTAACAATTAACAATTGTTAATTATTAATTGTTAATTATTAATTATTCAGATTCTGCCAAGCCAAAAACGCGACTATAAACCTTTTGCACTTTAGAACCAGAGTCGATACTTTCTAAGGGATCTTTGCGCAGTCGATGTCGCAGGCATAAAGTAATAACCGTACCAATATCTTCCACGGTTACTTCCTGGCGACCTTCAAAGGATGCTAAAGCTTTTGCCGCGCGATTTGTTACCAAATCTCCGCGCAAACCATCCACATCTAATTCCGAACAAACTTGAGAAATTTTGACTCGGAAATCGTAGTCAATTTCTACAGAATTAAGATTAGCTTGAGCCTCTACCAGTTTCTTTTGTAATTCCTCTTGTTCTGGCTGATATTTCTGTAAAAATTCCTCTTGATTTTGGTCGAAACCGGCTCGTTGTTCGACAATTTCTACTCGCAAAGTAGGTTCTTTAACGGTTCTAATTTCGGCGTGCATTCCAAATCTATCTAATAGTTGGGGTCGCAATTCTCCTTCTTCTGGGTTGCCGGAACCAACTAATACGAAACGGGCGGGGTGGCGGATAGAAATTCCTTCCCTTTCTACGGTGTTCCAACCGCTAGCTGCCGAGTCGAGCAAGACATCCACTAGGTGGTCGTCGAGGAGGTTAACTTCATCTACATATAGAATGCCACGGTTAGCCTTGGCAAGCAATCCCGGTTCAAAAGCTTTGACGCCTTCCGAGAGGGCTTTTTCGATATCAATGGTGCCGCAAACTCGGTCTTCCGTAGCGCCCAAGGGCAAATCTACCATTTGGACTTTTCTGGCGATAACGGGGATATCTTGGTTTTGGGCGACGCGATCGCGTACCGGATCGCTCATCATATCGGCATCGCTGGGGTGAGAGTTGAAGGGATCGTCTGCCACTACCTCAATTTCCGGTAATAGATCGGCCAGGGCCCGAATTGTAGTGGACTTGCCGGTGCCGCGATCGCCCATGATCATCACCCCGCCTATTTTGGGGTCGATGACATTTAAGAGGAGGGCCAGTTTCATTTCTTCTTGGCCCACAATTGCGGTGAAGGGAAAAACGGGACGCCGCCTACCGGCTGACGGGGTTTTGGCGTTTGCGGTGTTGCTAAGTTGGGCTGTTGGACTCACGATCGATTTTTTGTTTTAATTACCGTATTTTATTGTTGCATATTGGCGTATGCCGCGCAACGCAGGCCCCACACATTTCGGGTAAATTATTGTTGGGGGGGCGTAAAGCCTTCGGCATGCAACGCTTACGCTCCGCGTTGCGGATGCAACATCGCTTTTTGGATTTAATAGCGATCGGCTTTATAATTATGTTAATTTTACTATTAATTTTTGAGAGCGATCGTGTTAGTTGAATTTTCTGTAAGCAATTTTAGTTCCATTAAAGAAAAGCAGACTTTAAGCCTTATCGCCGATAAGTCTAATGTCAAATCGGATAATGTTTTTACTCCAATGGAGGGCGACGAGATCCGGCTGCTCAAGTCTGCGGTTATTTATGGAGCTAACGCTTCTGGTAAGTCGAATGTTATCGAAGCTTTCTCAACTTTTATCGGTTTTATTCGTCAAGTAAATTTTGATGTAAAGGACGATATTCCTTTTTTTAAACCCTTTCTATTAGACTCCGATTACTCGCAAAAACAGACATATTTTGAGTTCGTTTTCATCTTAGATGGGATAATGTACGAATACAATTTAGCCTTGGATAGCCAAGAAGTTACTAGCGAAAGTTTGTACTTTCACCCCCATAATAAAAAAGAAAAGTTGTTTGAACGCGAACGCTCAAAAGTTACTCTGGGGGATAATTTTCAAAACAAAGATGAAGTTTTCAACAAAGCTTTCAAGAAATCTGCTTATTTATCCCTAGTTGCAGCGGAAAAACACCAGCAGATGCGGAAAATATATGAGTATTTTGAAGCCTATGCTGCTTTTAGCTCAAATGACACCGATCTTAGAAAAATTGTAGAAGTAAGTACCACTGAAAAGTTATTAGAAAACGAAGAACTCAAAACAAAACTAGCAAAATTAATGAGAATTGCAGACACTCATATCGATGATTTTTTCATTGAAAAAAATGATGCAATACTTTTAAAATATTGGGCTGAAAAATTTCCAGAGGAGAT
>CALKCV010000559.1 GCA_938083405.1 uncultured Microcoleaceae cyanobacterium
ACTTAGGAATAAATTGTAAAACAAACTTCTTAAATGCTAAAGTTGAAAAAAATGTATCCAAGTTGAGCAATTACTATAGCAATCCTAAACGCGAACCAGAAACCGGGTTTTTTCTAAAAACCCGGTTTCGTAAGATTAGCATTGGAGATAATTAGCAAATTTTAAAGTTTTAAAAACTATGAGCGAACAGTTTAGAGAATTATTAAAAAAGGTAGGTAGCGGAGAACATACCCACAAAAATTTAACGCGCGAAGAAGCAGCAATAGCAACAAAAATGATGTTAGTGCAGGAGGCGACTCCGGCTCAAATTGGTGCTTTTATGATTTCTCATCGAATTAAGCGACCTACTCCTGTGGAATTAGCAGGAATGCTGGATGCTTACGATGAGTTGGGGCCGCAACTTCAACTATTACCAAATAATGAAAAAAAGGTAGTAGTATTTGGTGTCCCTTACGACGGTAGGTCTCGCACGGCCCCAGTGAATGTTATTACTGCTTTAATCCTAGCTGTTTTTGGGGTTCCTGCGATTATGCACGGTGGGGATTGTATGCCGACTAAATATGGAGTTCCACTCATAGATATTTGGCGGGGTTTGGGGTTAGATTTCTCTCAATTATCTCTGGCAAAAGCGGGAGAATTGTTGGAAAAAACTGGTTTTGGTTTTTTCTATATTCCGAATCATTTTAAGCTGGCTAACGATTTAGTTACTTATCGAGAGCAAATAGGCAAACGACCTCCTGCTGCTACTGTAGAATTAGTTTGGTCTCCTTATCCAGAAAGCCAGATTCATTTAATGGCTGGTTACGTTCATCCGCCGACAGAAGCTAGGTTTCGAGAAACATTTAATTTGCGGGGGATCACTGATTTTACTTTGGTAAAGGGATTGGAGGGAAGTTGCGATTTGCATCGCTCTCATACTAATATTGTTGCTATTAATAATCCCAAGGTTCCAGAGGGGTTTGAGTATCTAAAAATAGACCCTCACGATTATGGTTTGGCGGGTAAGGATGTGGCCTTGGAGTCAACTTCTTGGTTGGTTTCTGCTTTGGAAGAAATTTTACAGGGGAAGCCGTCGGAGTTGAGGAAAAATGTTATTTTGAATGGGGGTTTTTGTTTGTGGCGTTTTGGGGTTTGTGGGGATATATCTGAGGGTTTGGTGAAGGCTGAAGAGGCGATCGCTACTGGTAAAGTAGATGAAAAACGGGCTGAGATTAAGGAGTTTTTGTTAACGAGTAATAAATAATTGAGGGTAAAGCTGCAACTCACGAAACCCGGTTTTTTGAAAAAACCGGGTTTCTGGGCGAACGAGAATATCCCTTCCAAAAGATGAAAAGCGCTCGGAGATTAAAGAGTTTTTGAAATAGGAGTTTTTATGAAAGCAATTAAAGTTATGGGTACAATTGATGAAGGAGGAAAATTAGCTTTAGACGCGCCATTGTTAATAGATAAAAACCGACGTGTAGAGGTAATCGTATTAATTTCTGAAACGGCAGATAATGATAGCGATGAAGACGAATCAAAAGCAGAAATTCTCAAAAATTTTCGGCAAGCATGGCATGAAGCAATGACCGGTAAAACAATTCCAGTAGCCGAAATTTGGGAGGGAATTGATGATGAATGAAAAGTCCGCGATCGAAGTCGAAGCTACATCCGTTTTTAACCGAAATATTCGTCGTTTGACTAAGAAATATCGCAATATACGCAAAGACATACAGCCTGTAATCGAACAACTGGAGAGAGGAGAATTACTAGGCGATCGCCTCTCCGGTCTCGATTATTTCGTGTTTAAGTTGCGGGTTCGCAACAGCGATACTCAAAAAGGAAAAAGTGGTGGCTATCGTCTTATTTATTATCTGAAAATATCAACAACTATCATTTTGTTAACTATTTATTCAAAATCAGATCGAGACGATATTGCAGTAAGCGATCTCCAGCAAATTATTGTGGCATACGAACAGCGAACGATCGAAGATGAAGAAAATATTAATTAAGGAGACTCAACCTCATCCTCATTTATATCCTGGTTAGGGCTTTCTGTAATTACTACTAAAGATTCGCCAGGTTTTAAAGTAATAACTTCCGCCCCGCCACCCATTGTCGCGTGTAAAAATGCTTTGGAATTTTTTGCTAAATCTGGAGGCCCTTGAAAAGAACCAATCGAGGGACTGTTTTTCAACTTAGCTAATGGATCGCCAACGGGGGGTTGAAGTTGCCGATAGCGGGTGTCGATAAAAGATTTGATCTGCTGGAGTAAATCAATTTCGGTTTGTTCTCGAATGTACTCAAGTTTTTTGGCGTATTCGTCATCCAGTTGAAAATCGATTTGCATGACTCTATTCCTTTTTTAAGTATTGCGATCTATTATAATGCCTCTGAAGATTGCCTTTAAGTCAGTCAGTTTTCATTACGGAGGATGAATCTCCTCGCCCCAAAGATTCGATGCACCCCAAATTGCTGTCGTTGTCAGCGGCCATGCAAATTGTGACACCCATTTGGTGTCTGACGCAAAGGCGATCGCCTTTATCCCTACCGGTCGAAACAGTTGCACGCCCTGTATTTTCAATATTCAAGATTCAACATTCCCCCCGAGCATAGATGTAAAAAAAGCATTGGGAGTATGTAAATCGCGCAAAAAACCTCAAATTTGGTAGCTAAATACACAGACGATCTCCCGGACAATCTCTATCTTAAGATAATAAATAGACAGTTTTTGAGGGAATTTATCGATCGATGATGAAGATAGATCGGCGAAAAAATTGGCTGTCAAACAACCAAAATATAAGCACTATAGGAGCAACATGACTACTGCTAGTAAACCACCTATTAAACTCAACCCAATTGAAAAACTTAAGGCAGAAAAAGATGGACTAGCAGTTCTAGAAGAACTAGAACACTTTGCAGAAATTGGCTGGGAAAAAGTGGATAAAAAAGATTTAGAACAGCGCCTAAAATGGTTAGGAATTTTTTATCGCCCGGTAACTCCAGGCAAATTTATGTTGCGCTTGCGGGTTCCTAACGGCTGTCTAAATAGCGAACAAATGCGGTGTCTGGCGGAAATAGTTCAGCGTTATGGCGAAGATGGAAGTGCTGACGTTACTACCAGACAAAATATTCAACTGCGGGGCGTGCGTTTGGAAGATATTCCCGATATTTTTAGAAAATTAAAAGCAGTGGGAATTACTAGCATCCAGTCTGGAATGGATAACGTTAGGAACTTAACCGGTTCTCCAGTATCGGGAATTGATGCGGAAGAATTAATGGATACTCGGGAATTGGTTCAGAAATTGCAAGACATGATTACCAATAATGGCGAAGGTAATTATGCTTTTAGCAACCTGCCTCGTAAGTTCAATATTGCCGTTGAAGGGGGGCGGGATAACTCTATTCATTCGGAAATTAACGATCTGGCTTTTGTCCCTGCTTACCAAAACGAAGAATTCGGATTTAATGTGGTAGTAGGAGGCTATTTATCCGCACAACGTTGCGCCTTTGCAATTCCTCTTAATGCTTGGGTTCCTGGTAATGATGATGTGGTGGAATTATCCCGCGCTATTCTAACAGTTTATACCGAGAATGGTTTGGCTGAAGGTTTGCGTTCGAGTCGGGCGAAAGCGCGGATGATGTGGTTAATTGATAAGTGGGGAGTTGAGAAGTTCCGCGCTGAAGTGGAGAAAGAATTTGGCAAGCCATTATTACCTGCTGCTGCTAAGGATGAAATGGACCAGGATAAAAAGGATTATCTGGGAGTTCATCCACAAAAACAGGAAGGATTTAGTTATGTGGGTTTGCACGTTCCGGTCGGTCGTTTGTCGGCGGAGACGATGTTTGAAGTAGCGAGGTTGGCGGAGGTTTATGGTAATGGTGAAATTCGCGCTACTGTGGAGCAAAATTTCATTATTCCTTATATTGCCAACGAAAATGTGGAGGCTTTTTTGGCAGAACCTTTGCTTGAAAAATTCACGATCGCCCCTTCTACTTTGACGCGATCGCTCATTTCTTGCACTGGCAACAGATATTGCAATTTTGCCTTGGTTGAAACGAAAGGACGAGGGTTAAAAATTGCTCAAGAATTGGATAAAGAATTAGACATTCCCGATCGAGTTCGCATCCACTGGACCGGTTGTCCTAATTCTTGCGGACAAGCTCAAATGGGGGATATCGGTTTAATTGGTGCTAAGGTTCGTCAGGACGGTAAAACTGTAGAGGGCGTTAACCTCTATATGGGTGGAAAAGTGGGTCAAGAGGCCGAACTTGGAAAATTGGTTCAAAAATCGGTTCCTTGCGACGATCTTTTGCCGATATTGCGGCAATTACTCATCGATAACTTTGGGGCTAAAGCGAAGAGTGAAGAGTAGAGATGTGCCAGGGAAGCACGCTAGAAAAAATTGGTCGAGTGCTTCCCTATCTTGTTTGCTTAAAGCCGGAGCTTTGTGGTAGAATTGTGTTAACTAACAATTAGCTTTTTTCTAAACAATCCTCGTCCTACCTATGAGGGCGGGGATTTTCCGATCGATCCTTCGAGAAGATATTCTCCGCGAGCCTTCCCCGATGAAAGGAAAAGGAGCGTACCCTGGTTTCTCTTACCAGGGAACTGGCCAAGAAAGGCCGAAGGCGGTGCTAAAAGAGCAAATGTAGGAGGGACACGGGGGCAGGAAGCATTTCGCCCCGGAAGTCCAAGAGTTGGACGAGGATGAGGTAGCCGATCGCTAAAATCAGAGAAATAGCTCCAGTAACAATTGCGACGATTTTTGAACGTTCCATAATTTTTTTTGCTGGTTTTTTAAACTATTCTATAGCAATGCGTTTACGATCGAGAAACCGGGTTTCGCAGAAGTTACGATCCAGAAACCCGGTTTCTTAGATGTTAATTACTTAGTTAGCGATCGCTTGCGCAATACTTCTAAAAGAGTTAAAAATTCGGCAGGTTTTGGGGCGATCGCTTCTATTAATTCCCCCGTTACTGGATGCTGCAATTCCAAGCGCCAAGCGTGCAAAGCTTGACCGGTTAAATTAACTCCTAGCGATCGCCCGCTACCATAAACCGCATCCCCGACTATGGGATGTCCTATTTTAGAAATGTGTACTCGAATTTGATGAGTCCGACCGGTTTCTAACTGGAATTTCAGCAAACTATAATTACCCAGTCTTTCCTCGATCTCCCAGCGAGTGACTGACGGACGACCGCCTTTTTCTACTGGAACTACTGCCATTTTCTTCCTATCTACGGGATGGCGACCTATGGGTAAATCTATAGTGCCTTTTTCGGTTTTGGGGCAACCGAAGACTAGGCCTAAATATTCGCGGCGGGCAGTTTTTTCTTGGAATTGTTTTTGCAAACTGGAGCAGGCTAAATCGGTTTTAGCTACGGCGATCGCTCCAGTCGTATCTTTATCCAAACGATGAACTATTCCCGGTCTTTGGACTCCGCCAATTCCTGCTAGAGTATCGCAGTAAGCTAAAAGTGCGTTCACCATAGTTCCTTCTGGATGTCCCGGGGCGGGATGTACTACTAAACCGGCTTGTTTGTTAATAATTAATAACTGTTCGTCTTCGTAGAGAATATCTAGAGGAATGTTATTCGGTTTTAGTTCCAGAGGTTCCGGTGGAGGGATAGTTATTTGGAAGCGATCGCCTGCTTTTACCGTTGCTTTCTTCGAGGTACAAATTTCGTCGTTAACTGTAACTTGACCTTGCTCGATTAGATTTTGGATGCGGGACCTAGAGAGGTCGGGCAAATTCTGAGATAACCAGAGGTCGAGACGGTGGTTTTGCTGCTTCTTTAGAGGTTCTGTTGCTTCTGGGAATTCTATTGAAATTAAAGATTCATCGTTCATAGTGTTTGCTGCTATAATCTTCTCTACCGATAGATAGAGTTAAAATTGACTCTGATGCGGTAAGTTCAAATATTAGCACTTTATTGAGCAGGTGACATTTCAATTATGACAGACGGTTTTTTATTAACTCGGGTTTTATTGCGCTTCGACACCGATGACGAAGATATTTATAAGGAATTATCCGCAGCAGCTTTTACCCCAGACGGTCATTTATGGGTTGGTTCGGATGAGTTATTAGGAGTAGAAAGATTTTCTTTAGTGGAACCTTTTGTGTTTGGCGATCGCCGCCATTTTGAATTAGGAAATTTTGTCAAGCTTTTTAATGACGAGGATGAAATCGATATCGAGGGAATGAGTTATTCCAACGGTTATTTGTGGTTCGTAGGTTCTCACAGCACCAAGCGGAAAAAACCCAAAGGAAAGGGGGTCGAAAAAGACATCGAAAGACTATCTACAATTAAAGTCGATTTAAACAGATTTATGCTCGGTAGAGTCCCCGTAAAAGAAGAAGAATTAGTGCAATATAGCTGCGAGGAAAATAGGGCATTAACAGCAGCCTATCTAAAAACTTCCGAGAGTCGCAATATTCTCATAGATGCTCTTAAAGAAGACGAACATTTAGGCATTTTTGTATCGAATCAAATTCCTTCTAAAGACAACGGTCTAGATATTGAAGGATTAGCAGTACATGGCGATAAAATTTTTCTCGGTTTGCGAGGACCAGTTTTGCGAGGTTGGGCGGTTATTATAGAGATAGAAGTAGAAGAGACAGAAGCGGGAATTTTAACTTTTAAAACTATCGGAGAAGAAGGAGAAGTTTATCGCAAACATTTTGTTTTTCTCAATGGGATGGGAATACGAGAATTGTGTCTCCATGGAGAAGATTTAATAATTTTAGCGGGACCGACGATGGCTTTAGAAGCTTTAATGAGCGTGTTTTGTTTGAGAAATGTATTAGGGTTTGGAGGGAATAGGATTTTTGGGGAAGAAAGCGATCGCTTAGAGAAATTATTCGACCTACCTTTTATTCCAGGAAGCGATCGTGCCGAAGGGTTAGCACTATTTCCTTGTTTTGGAGAAAGCGATAGTTTAATGGTAGTTTATGACTCCCCTGACGACAGCAGAATACCAAAACCAGGTCATATTTTTGCCGATGTTTTTAGGTTAGAATCATAAGTCCCGTTCGATCGTTAATCGCTTTAGCGCTAAAAAACACGGTTCGTTCCAACCACTTTAGCATTTTTTTGTAGGTAGCGCGCAC
>CALKCV010000560.1 GCA_938083405.1 uncultured Microcoleaceae cyanobacterium
GCGATTGACAATAATTTTCAAAAATCGCGCTTTGCGATTACTACGAAGGGGGCCGTAGTAATAGCTTTAGCGATTGACAATAATTTCAAAAAAAATCGCGCTTTGCGATTACTACAAACAGCGGTTAAAAACCGCTATTACTCTTAATTATTAATTATTAATTGTTAATTATTAATTACAGAGGAATCAACTCAGGGAAATTGACCAAAAGCTGGTCGTAGGTCAATTCATCTCCGAGTTGGGCGGGGGAGAAGTGGATCTGGATGCCTCGCAAACTGCCGTTGTAGTGGAGATTGATTAAAGTTTTTAGAGCTTCCTCCATCGCGTCAAAGCTAGCGAGGTCCGTTTCCAGGGCAGGCACTTCCCCTTCCGTCGCGATCGTAATCATTACCAGCAAATTTCCCGTAGGGGGCAAAGTCAGGAGTTCGTTTTCCTCAGCAAATTCTCCCACTTCCGCCGAACTCAGGTAGCGTGCGGCAGAATCGGTAAAAAGCTCGTTAAAATAGTCTCCTGCCTCTCCCTCATCCCAGACAACATCGCCCTCGTTAGCGGCAGACTGCCAGTAAGTATCGTATTGCAAAAGACTCTGACAAAGTTCTACAAGTCCTTCCCCTGCTACTTCCAGATCTCCATCCGCTGCCACGAGCTCTCTGGCAACCCGGTTAAGCACTCCCAAGACGGGGGTTGCCTCGGAACCGGCTAAATGCAGAAACAACCGACAAACCACAAAGCGGGTTTTGCCAGTAAATTTATTTAAGCTATCTCGCAAACCCATAATAATAGATTTGACTCCTCAACAAGAACGCTTCGAGTATAGCGCAACTCATACTCAAAAAAAACTCTCTTCTTGTATTGCAAATACTCGTTACGAGTATGAGACGATCGAGAAAGCAAATATGAGATGCAGCCCCTCTCCCTGGTCCCATCTTTACTACGGAGCCAGATTGGGATATTATATGGAAAAATCATCTAAATCTCCCCCCCAGATCGTGTCCAAAACTAAAAATAAACAAACAACAACCCCGGTAGAAAAGAATGTTCGCGCCCCAGAATACTACTTCAACAGAGAATTTAGCTGGTTGGAGTTTAATCGACGGGTACTAGCAGAAGCTCTCGATCCTCGCACTCCTTTATTAGAACGTCTGAAGTTTTTGGCAATATTTAGCGCCAACTTAGACGAATTCTTCATGGTGCGAGTGGCAGGTTTAAAAAACCAAATCGAAGCAGGAGTAGATCGCTTAACCCCCGACGGTAAGACCCCCAAAGAACAAATGGACGGCATTCACGAACGTCTCTTGCCAATGGTAACTCAGCAGCACCAATTTTTCGAGCAGAAAATAGGACCGGAACTTGCCAAAAAAGGCATTTACATCCTCAATTATATCGACCTAAACCAAGAACAAAGGGTCTATCTACAAAGCTATTTTGAAGAGCAAATTTTTCCGGTACTAACCCCCTTAGCAATTGACAGCAGCCACCCTTTTCCTTACCTGTCAAATCTCAGCTTTAATATGGCAGTGGTACTGAAAAATCCAGAAACGGACCAGGAATTATTAGCTCGAATTAAGGTGCCGAAAATCTTACCCCGCTTTATCTCCTTACCAGAAGAGTTGGGGATACAAAAAAAAGGGGAAACAGCAGTCTGGAGTGGGGTACCTTTAGAACAGGCGATCGCTCATAATTTAAGCTTCCTCTTTCCTGGAATGGATATCCTGGAATATCACACCTTCAGGATTACTCGGGATGCAGATTTAGCAGTGCAAGAAGACGAAGGAGACGACTTGCTGCTGGCCATAGAAAAAGAACTCCGCAAGCGTCGTATGGGAGGTTCCGTGGTGCGGCTGGAAATTCAAACAACCATGCCCGAATGGCTGCGAAATATGCTGATCGAAAATTTAGAACTCGAAGAACGAGACATCTACGCCGTCGAAGGATTAATCGATTTAAAGGATTTAATGTTCCTGACAGGGTTGCCAGTGCCAGAACTTAAAGCCCCCCCTTGGACTCCCGTATTGCCCCAGGGGTTGCAGCGTCATTGGGAGGAGATGGCAGCTTCCCAATCTAAGGGCGAGCTCAAACTCAATATTTTTTCAGCCATCCGCAAGCAAGATTTGTTAGTGCATCTTCCCTATCATTCCTTTACTGGTACGGTACAGCGTTTCATTACCGAGGCGGCTGAGGATCCGAAAGTCTTGGCGATTAAGATGACTCTGTATCGAACTTCGGGAGATTCGCCCATCGTTAACGCTTTAATATCGGCGGCGGAAAATGGCAAACAGGTAGCCGTTTTGGTTGAGTTAAAAGCGCGGTTCGATGAGGAAAATAATATCCAGTGGGCGCGGAAGCTAGAACGAGCGGGAGTTCATGTGGTCTATGGTTTGGTAGGGTTGAAAACTCATACTAAGGTCGTGATGGTAGTTCGCCAGGAGGAGGGCACAATCCGCCGTTACGTTCATATCGGTACGGGGAATTATAATCCCAAGACGGCTAAATTATATACGGATTTTGGTTTATTTAGCTGCAGCCCGGAGTTAGGAGCGGATTTGACGGATTTATTTAATTTTTTGACTGGTTATTCGCGGCAGAAGTCTTACCGCAAGTTGTTGGTTGCTCCGGTGAATATGCGCGATCGCATCCTCGATGCCATCCGCCAGGAGATGAAAAACTCTCAAGATGGTTTGCCCAGTCGCATTGTCGCTAAAATGAATTCTTTGGTCGATTCCGAGATTATTAGCGCTCTCTACCACGCCTCCCAAGCGGGGGTGAAAATTGATTTAATAGTTCGGGGCATCTGTTGTTTGCGTCCTGGAATTCGAGGTATTAGCGAGAACATCAAGGTTATTAGTATTATCGGACGCTATCTGGAACATTCTCGCGTTTTCTATTTCTATAACCAAGGTCGAGAAGAGATGTTTATTGGTTCTGCTGATTGGATGCCTCGCAACCTCAATCGTCGCGTCGAGGCTGTTACTCCTATCGAGAACCCTGAAAATGCTAAGGAGTTGCAAGAGATTCTCGGGATTATGTTATCTGATAATCGTCACGCTTGGGACCTCCAACCGGACGGGCAATATATTCAGCGTCGCCCGGCGGATAATTCTCCCGAACTCAGTTCTCATAATATTTTGATGGAAACATCAATTTCCGGTAATAATTAATTATTAATAATTAATTAT
>CALKCV010000561.1 GCA_938083405.1 uncultured Microcoleaceae cyanobacterium
GCCACCTGGATACTTCAGGCCCCCCACCAACGGGGCTACGTCCATCACGACCGTCCTTTACCAGAAAACCTGTCCGACATCTGGCAGGCCTGGTTAGAAATGTTCTCCCTCCAGATCTTACCCCATCTTACTCCCAGCCTCGCTTCTGGGGCAGAACCCAAATTAACTCCCGATCCTGCTGAGTCGAGTTCCGGCCCAAATCTGAGCTATACGGCCCGCTTGATGCAAAACTTGGGCATCAATTTGTGGCAATGGCTGTTCGACGGACCAGTGGAGGTCAGTCTCAATCAAAGTCAGGGGATCGCTATCGGACAAGATCGACCCCTGCGAATCAAACTAGACCTGCGAGAACCAGATTTAATCGCCCTGCCTTGGGAGATTATGCAACCGGAGGCGGGTTCGCCGGCGATTTCTCTGAGTGGGGAATTGCTTTTTAGCCGTACCACCAGCGACGTAAACCCTTTAAGCGATCGCGCCCCCGCCCAGTCTTTAAAGGTTCTGCTGGTTTTAGGAGAAAACCCATCCCGAGAAAAGAAGCGATCGCCCGTTTCTCCCGCCCCAACCCAACCGCGACTCCAGTTACAGCTAGAACGAGAGGCAGCCCATCTGGCAGAAGTTCTCGAAGGTTGCGGCAGAACGGATACTAATCTGGAAAACCCTAATTTGACGGTGCCTTGCCGGGTGGAGACTCTCATCCAACCGACAACTGCCCAACTGATTGCGAAAATCGAAACCAAAACTTATAACGTTCTTTTCTACGCGGGTCACGGGGAACCGGGGCCCGATGGCGGTTGGCTGTTTTTGGGACCGGAAACTACCCTCAACGGTACGGAGTTGGCGCAAGTGCTGGTTCGCGGCGGGGTGAGTTTGGCGGTATTCAATGCCTGCTGGGGGGCGCTGCCTGCGATGTCTGTGGGAGAGTCGGGAGGCAGAGAGTATATTCCTCGCAGCAGTTTGGCGGAGGTGCTGATCCATCACGGGATGCCTGCGGTGTTGGGGATGCGGGATGCTATTAGCGATCGCGAAGCCCTCAGTTTTATTACAGCTTTTGCGAAATCTCTCAGCGAGGGAGTGGTAATAGATCGGGCGGTGGCAGTTGCCAGACAAAATTTGCTTACTCTTTATAAATTCAATCAGCCTGCCTGGACTTTGCCGGTGCTTTATATGCATCCAGAGTTCGACGGTCAATTGGTTGAAGTGGTAGAAGATGTGGTGACTCAACTTCCTACTAATTCGCCGACTAGGTTGGGACATTCTTTGTCTCGGGCTTATTTACGTTTGGCGGGCTCTAATAATGAAGCATGGCCTTTGTGGGCGGGAATTTTGCGGGTGGGACGTTGGCCGGAGAATGATGTGGTAGTCCAGGAAAGATGGGTTTCTCAAAAGCACGGGGAGATTTTCTCTCGTAATAGTATGCCGGAAATGGGGAGCGAACCTACTTATTTTTTGCGGGATTTTTCTCGTTACGGAACTCTAATTTCTGATACTACTGGTTGGCAGAGAATCCATCGGGAGGAGGTGGCTTTACGATCGGGGACTTTGTTAAAATTCGGCAGTTCTCAAGGTCAGACCTTTGAGTTTATTATTGAAACGATTTCGAGTTTTGGTAAATAGACGGCTGAGGTGCGGAACTAGCTTCCTTGCTTTTGTAGCTAGGAAAGTAAGCGATTAAAAAGTATGACTAATTGCTGGCAACATATTACCAATTACGAAAGTTTATCCTGGACTAAGATTATGACTAATCGAATTACTAATTCGGATTTTTTTGAAGGCTGTCAAATACGGACGGAGTTGGAGCTTTTAGAAGCGATCGCTCTGGAGGATACTGCTTATCCTTGGAATCCTGAAGACCCGGAATCGGAAGCTTATTTTAGTAAGTTAGAAACTGAGTTTGCAGAGTCCGATTTTATGGCAAATATTGACATTGTTAATGGTTCTCAAAAACTCTTTGCTACATTAGAAGAAAAGTGGTCGGAATTTGGCGTCAATAATTCTGCTTATGAGAAGTTTGCTAGGAGAATGCCTCAAGAATTTTTGAGTAAGTTAGCAAGTAGCATTCGAGGTCTTAGCGAAAGAGCTAACCAGACAGTGGGAGGTTTGTCTTTGAGCGATCGCTTGGTTTATTGCGTTGCGGAAATTCTGCCTCGTTGGAATATAGAAGATTTGGAAGTTTTAGCCCGTCCGATGGCTTATGCGATGCGAGATTCGCTTGCCGATCCGGTGGAGTCAGCTTTAGCAAATATACCCGAGGTTGATTGGCAGGATTTATCAGACATAGAAAGGGCTCGTTTGTCTTTGGCGATCGCTCTTTTTACTATCTCGGAAACCGAGCAATAAATCAAACCCAGCGCCTTATTATTTTCGCCAAATTCCTTGAAAGTAGGGTGCGCACCGCGCACCTTATTTGATTAATATTTTTAGCTCTGACTATTATGACGGGACATCATCAATTTAAGGAACTAACAAAAAACTTTTCGCCAGAAAGAAAAGCGAGAAGAGAAGAACAAAAAATTAAATTAGAACGAGAAGTTACTCTGTATGAATTACATCAACAATTTTTAGAAAAACAAACAGAACTTTATGTTAATCATCTGCGAGAAGTAATTTCGGCAATGGGTGGCGAGTTAATTATTAAGGCTAGTTTTCCAGACCGAGAAGTAGTAATTAATAGTTTTAGTGACTTGCTAGAAAATGACTCGATCTAATCAACTCAGCCGAATTACTTATAACAATCCGTTAGCCATCGTGACATCAAAGAAACCGGGTTTCTTTGAGAAACCGGGTTTCTGGATCCCTAACTTTTAATAAGCTGCCCGGCATCTAAATTTATCCAAAGCCCTCGGTGTAATGCCCGTAGTACAGGCATCTTGCCTGTACTGAAAATAAAGTTTAAATGCACGACAACTTATGCCTCTTGTTCCGCATCCAATTCGCGACGATACTTCTTGATTTCTGCCAGAAATTCGTCA
>CALKCV010000562.1 GCA_938083405.1 uncultured Microcoleaceae cyanobacterium
CCGAGAAACCTCCCCAAAAACCCTCCATCGTTAATAAGATTTTTTTTAGATTCCCGCGCCAAAACAAAAAAAGCCCCGTTTTTGGCGGGGCTAATTTTATTTTTGAAACCTAGTTTTTAAACTTCCCAGATTTTGAGCTTAGGGGTACCCAAATAAATAATGGAGCCGTAGGTTGGGTGGAGTGAAACGCAACCCAACAATACTATTGTATTTTTGGAGATTTTAATTTTTGGAAGTCCCTTAGAACTTAAAAGTTGTTCTGAGAGTCCCGATAATCAGATCGTCATTATCCTTATTTTGATTGGGATTAGTAATCCAAATCACCCCAGGAGTCACCGAAATATTGTCTGTCACCTGTAACTTATAGAAAGCCTCAAAATGCCAGGACTCATCTGTATTCAATCCCGTCCCCAAACCGTTAGGAACGTCCAAATCAGCCAGATAGGGTTCGCGACCGACAACAAAACCCGCCAAATTACCAGGCCGTCCCAAATCTGGCAAAGCCAAAGTCATCCCGTAGTACCAAATCGTAGCGTCACCCAGACCAATTAAACGGGCATCAGTCAATCCACCCCAACCATTGATCACGAAATTCGGGCTCAATCGGAAGGAAAGCTGCACGCCGTAAGAATTAGTAGAAACTGGTTTAACTCGGTTGATAGAACCAGGAGTGCGGTGGTTTAGTCCGGCATTAAGACCGTAAATTGTATTAGCAGCACCAGTACCGGTAAAACCGCTCTGGAAGCTTTGAGGATTGCCAAGCCCAGTAGCAGCACCATTATCAAAGCCAAAATTGCCCTCGTTAAAGTAACCCTTGTTATAGGTCAGAGCAAATTGAAAGTTGCTTGAAGGGGTTAAAGTTAATTGTGCCAGGGCAGCATAATCGCCATCAAACAAACCCGATCCTTCGCTAGGATTGGCTGGATTTGATGCCAAATAACCCAAGGACAAGGTAGTGGGACTGTAGGTGCAAGCATAAGAAGCTCTACAACCAAAATCGTACTCAATGCCCAGGCCCCCTCCACCACCAATACGGTAAATGGGGCTTCTTTGACCGAAGGCACTCAGAGAACCGCTACCCCCATCAAAGTCTTCCATATAAGGGTTCACCGTAGGCGCAATGTCATCCCAACTACCGCGATTCGCCGACACGGTTACCATTAAGCGTTCGCTCGCAGGGAACCTGTATAGTAGTTTGTCTAGCTCGAACACGCCACCAGTATCGCCAAAGACATTAAAGGTTTGCAGGCCTTGTCCCCCAGCTTGATTGGGTCGGAAGCGTTGGGCGTTACCCACCTGCATCCTGGTCAGTAACAAATCTCGACCGTTAAAAGTAGTGTTGAAGTTCAGACGCACCCTGTTTTGGAACACCGTCTGGGTGTCGTCATCGCTATCTAAAATGTCGCTAATTTCACCGGTAAAGTCATCGGAGATCGCAAAAATTGCTTCACCAGTTAGTTTCGTGGTTGTGGAGAATTGGTTAACTTCTAATTCTGCTGTGCGAGCTTCGAGACCGTCAACCCGCCCGCGAAGGATGGCCAGTTCTCCGGCGAATTCTTCTTGTAACCTTTGCAGGAGGGCCAAGTCATCTCGGCTAACCGCATCGGAGAGGGCCGCTTGTAGCAGTTCGGTAACTCTGTCCAAACAAGCATTAAGACCAGCAGCAAATTCAAATCGAGTCAGAGCCCGGTTGCCGCGAAAAGTCCCGTCTGGATATCCAGCAATACAACCGTACCTTTCTACCAAAGATTGCAGTGCTTGGAAAGCCCAGTCGGTCGGTTGGACGTCCGAAAGCTGAGATACAGAAGTAACTTGACCTTTCTTTTTGCTACTTCTGCTGTTGTTCTGAATTCGATTGCGGTTTAGTTCCCGCAGATTGCGACCTTCGCGACCGTAGCGGTTGATTTGTCGTATGGTCGTTCCTGGGGAATTATCTCCCGCTGCGGGAAGTTGGGCTAATATTTGCACAGACTCTCGGTCTATGGATTCTGCCGATTCGGCAGCGATCGCCCCATCGCTAGCTAAAGCTGAGTTAGCAACTAGGGTTGTTGCCAAGACGCTGCTGCTCAATACTAAAGATTTCAACAATAATTTAGACATTTTTTTGGCCTCTCATCCTCACACCGATTATAGAGTGACTTTTATTGTCTTCTATATTTTCAGGTTTTTTGATAGGTTAACGTATTTAGGATTTTCAAAACATCCCATCTTTACCTGGCAGGTAGTTACTTTTTAGTAAGTTAACTTCCTTGGGGTTTGTGGGCTAATTATTGGCCCTTATTATTTTAAGGAACCTGGTGATATGATGCAACCACATAACCTTTTTTGTCAACAATTTTTACCAATTTCTTTTATCTATTTTCCGATGGAAGCTCAAGTATTGGCCTTTCCTTCTTCGCACCCATGCCCGATCGCTACTCTTTACCCGATTCTAAGCTATGTCCCAACACCGCAAAGACTTGTCGCTGTTGGAATAGTTCCAATAGCTCGCCGTTGATTTTGTGGCGGGCCGCTTCTCCCCTGAGAATTATTAAAGCATTTTCGGTTGGTAAGCCTCGCTTGTAGGGCCTATCGCCTGCGGTTAAAGCATCATATATGTCTGCTATTACCATCATTTGCGTCTGAACCGGAATTTTCTCTTGTTTTAGTCCTCTGGGATAGCCGCTGCCATCGAGTTTTTCGTGGTGTCCGTAGGCAATCTCTGGAATCTGTTTTAGTTTATTGGTCCAGGGAATGCGCTTGAGAAATTCGTAGGAATAAGTCACATGAGCTTCCATTGCCAATCTTTCCTCTGGGGTGAGGTTGCCCTTGGGCACTGTCAGTTGCATTATTTCTTCTGCTGTGACTAAGGGTTTCAGGGAACCATCAATATCTTCATAAGCGTACTGAGATAATTCGCGCAGTTGTTGTAGCGGTTCTTCTGCTAAAATGTTCGGTTCGTTGGCTTTTAATAATACTTCCCAGTAAGCGTCTAATTGGGATTTTTTTTCTTTTAAGCTCCTTTCTTCATTTTCTATAAGCTGGCAGTAGGGACAGTCGTTTTCTTTTTCTTTTTCTTTTTCTTTTTCGTCTTGATGTGGATAGCTTGAGTGTTTTAATAAAAAATCATATTTAGCTCTAGCGCTTTCTAATTCGAGGGTCCGCGTGGCTACTGCAAATCTCTGACGGATCGTTTCTAATTGTTCTTTATAGAGTTTTTTTCCTTTGTTTAAGATCGCTTCTGGTACTCCTATTTTGCCAAAATCATGCAGCAAGGCGGCATAACGAATTTCTTTGATTTCGCAATTATCAAAACGGACCAAAGCCAAACTACCTTTTTCTACTCTATCTGCTTCTCGCGCCAGTCTAACTGTTAGTTCTGCTACTCGCTCTGAATGACCTGAAGTACAAATATCTCTAGCTTCTATAGCTTGAACTGATGCTTTTACAAAGCCTTCAAACAAGTTTTCAATATTTTCTTGCAGTTGATTTCTTTCTATAGAAATTGCCGCCTGAGAAGCGAGCGATCGCACTATTCTTTCTTCCCATTCTGAATAAGGTTGAGTTAATTTCTTGGCATTTTCTCCTGTTAGTTTGAGTCCTGCCTTTACTTTGCGATTTATTAGCTGAATAACCCCTATTATTTCTCTTTGTCTGTTTTGCATCGGCAGCACCAATACCGAGCAAGTTCGATAACCAATATCGAGGTCGAAACTCGTAGCCAACCCGTAAGGAACTGAATCTGGCAGATTATAAGCATCTGGCAAATTCAAACTTTCTCCTGTTATCGCCACATATCCCGCCAAACTTTTGGGCGTTATCGGCATTGCAAACTCATTAAAGGAAACCATTGGTAGCGAAGCATTTTGAGCCGCTTTAAATAACAATTTACCGCGTTCGTCGCTCTTATCTACCAAATAAACGCTACCCGCATCGCTTAAAGTTATTTCCAGACTTTTCGATAAAATTAAATTTAATAATTGCCCT
>CALKCV010000563.1 GCA_938083405.1 uncultured Microcoleaceae cyanobacterium
TTCCATTTCTGCTTCAGGAGCATTTTCCACCGGGTTAGGTTCCGAATTATTAACAGAAGGAATATTTTCTAAAACTGTCTCTTCCATCTCTGCTTCTGGAACATTTTCCACCGGGTTAGGTTCCGAATTATTAACAGAAGGAATATTTTCTAAAACTGTCTCTTCCATTTCTGCTTCTGTCCGTTCTTCCACCGGGTTAGGTTCCGAATTATTAATAGCTGCCTCCTCCTCTCTCTGACCTCCTGTTTCTTCGTTATTAAGAGGAGCGTTGGAGGAAGTTCCCGAGATTCTCTTTTGTAACTCTTCTTGGAGATTTTCGACGGGGTTACTTTTCGAGTTATTAGAATTATTAAGAGGATCGTTTTCTGAGGTTGCCTCTGTTGTCTCTTCTTCCGTTTGAGCTTGATTTTGTGGAGAAATTACCGTAGGAATTGGTGGGCTTGGCGGAGGGTTGATACCTTCATTTTTGCTATAACCGTTTGCCAGGAGAAACTGACGAACGCTAGCAAAATAGGTTTCGCGATCGCTTCCTTTGTAAAGCTTTTCTACCAACTTCCAAACAGTCTCCTCCCCTCCGACAAGGTATTTATTAGCAATGTAAGAAGCCAAGATTCCTTGAATTTCCTCATTAGCAGCAATTCGTCGGTTTAACTCTTGCCAAAGTTCCGAAGCTTTAGTATTAACTTCTATAGGGAAATCTTTAGTCACTTCCACCATTTTTCCCTGGCGGTATTGCCAGATACGCAATGGCAAAAAGGAATCTCTGGTATAACTAGCGAAAGCATTAGCAAATCTTCCATCAACTCCTTTAAATTCTGGAATGTCATCCTCATCCATATCTGTCAGGTCGTAATTAAAATCGCCCCAATAATGTTCTACTTTTTGATATCGAGTTTCCGTCACTCCTAGAACCAGATCGAAAATAAAAGAATAAGAACCTTTAGCCATGCTGCTATTAGTAGCAGCAAAATCTATCAGCACCTCTAACTCTTTATCTCCATCTAAATCCTGCAATTGTAAATCCAATAATTTACCCCTAACTTCTCCTGCTTGAAAAAGCATTTCTTCTAAAACTGTTTCACCATCGCGAACAATTTTTAAGCGGAAATTTACCCCCTCATCGGTATTATTATCCTTTTCGTAAGCCACTTCGGCAAATACGTTTCCCACTCGAACAGTTTCCACCGCGTTATAAGTAGGTGTTGGAGAATTTTCACTAGCAATCGGATAAATTTCGCCGCCAATTCGCGCAATATATTCTGAGGAAATATTGCTAATAATTACCTGGTTATTTCCCGCAGGATTAGCTAAAGCTTGACAGAGAAAACCTGCCACTTCTGCCCGAGTAGCTTTTCGAGTGGGGGCGAGGTTTCTGACTTGGGGATAATTAACCACAATTCCGCGTTCCGTAGCGGCAGCGATCGCCTCTAAAGCACCTTCAGGAATTTGGGCTGCATCGTCAAAAATGCCGCTCAAATTGTCTATTTCTAACTCTTTTGCCTGATAATTTAAACCCTTAACTAAAGAGATTAAAACCGACGCCCTATCGATCTCCAAAGTAGGATTAAAAGTTCTAGCAATGTAACCAGACATAAAACCAGTTCTATAAGCTTTTTGGATAGCATCTGCCGCCCAAAAATCTGTGGGAATATCGGCAAAAATTATCTCTTCTCGCACCGGTTCTGCGTTAGGAAAAGCGCGGGCGATGGTTGCTGCAAATTCCGCCCTAGTCATCGGCGAATTAGGGCGAAAAGTTTGGTCTTCTAAATAGCCGGAAATAATTTCTTTTTCTATTAACCCTTGGATGCAATCTCTCGCCCAATGTTCTTGAATATCTTCAAAGATAGTTTGCGCCCCAGCGGGTCTAATTTTCTGGTTAACTAATAATCCAGGAACGATGGTAGTATTGAGTGCCACCATCAAAGCAAATATGGGATGCCATTTTTTGGTTTTCATCGTCGCTTTTCCTCCCGTGTCAGGTTTTTTGGGTTTATCTCCAGGACGTTTGAGCCATTAAGGGCCGACAACCCCTAATTGTAGCTAATGGCTCCGAGTTTGGCTATGAGTTCGATTTAATTTTGGATTGTAGATTATGGATTTTTGATTGGTCGATCCAAAATCGAAAATACTCTAACTTTGAATTTCCAAAATACCCATCATTCCCAAATCTTCATGGTCTAAAATGTGACAGTGGTAAACAGTTTTGCCGACAAAATCGCGAAACGGAACTCGAATGCGTACCACCTCACCAGTTTTGACTAAAACCGTATCTTTCCAAGAGCGATCGCTCTTGGGGGTAACAGGCAAGATGCCTGTTCTACTAATTACCTGAAAATGGTTGAGGTGTAAATGGAACGGATGGTCCATAACTCCATTATTGGTAAGTTCCCAATCTTCCACGGAATTCAACTCGACCGAAGTATCCACTCGCCTATGGTCGAACATTTGGCGGTTAATCAAAAAAACCATACCCATGCCCGGTGCCATGCCGTGGTTGAAGACAAAACGGCGCACCATTTTCGGTTCTGGTAACTCTTCTACTGGTAATAGCTTTTCGGGTAAAGGAAGAGGTGCAGGGAGGCGATCGCCATAACTCAAAGTCGCTAAAGTTTGACTGGAACTTCTACCCCTTCTACCGCCCATCATACCGCCGCCCATCATGCCGCCGCCCATCATGCCGCCGCGATCGTAAGGCAAATTCAACAAACGATATTGCCCGGGTTCCCTGTCGCCGCGCACTAACACGTCCGCCCGCTCTCCCGGAGTCAAAAGTATTTCCTGGAGTTCCAGGGGTTCGGCAACAGCACCCCCATCGGTGGCGATAAGGTAAAAAGGATGCTCTTCTAAACTCAAACGATAGAAGCGAGAAGGAGAAGCATTTAACAGGCGCAAGCGCAATAACCCGCCGGCAGGAACCGATAAACTCGGATTGACTCGACCGGTGACAGCAATCAAACTTCCCTCCCTGCCGGTCATTCGTTCCATGTGGTTTGGGGAGATAATGCGGCGATCGCTCCCCAATTCAAAATCTTGTAAAACCAGAAACTCCTCTTTAGCCGATCGAATTTCTGGGATTTCGTCTAGCTCCCCGCGCACTACAAACAAACCTGCCAGACCGCCAAACACTTGTTCTGCCACCAAACCATGCAAATGAGGATGATACCAGAAAGTGCCCGCCGGATGATTTTTGGGAATAGAAAACTCGTAAGTCCAGGTTTCCCCTGGAGGAACTTTAAGAAAAACATTGTCGGCAGTGCCAGTGGGAGGAATGTGGAGACCGTGGTAGTGGAGATTGGTCGGTTGCGAGAGATTATTGCTAAAGCGGATGCGGACGGTATCTCCAGGTCGGGCCTCTAATAGCGGGCCCGGGACTCGTCCGTTATAGTTGAGAAGATTGGTCTCTTGGCCAGCTAGGGATACCGGGCCATAATTTGCCCCCAGGGAAACGTCCAACAGGCCGTCTTTACTGGACCATGTCTGAGGTAACAGGCAAGATGCCCGTTCTACAAGAGCGTCTCTAGGTAACAGGCAAGATGCCCGTTCTACCCGGGCATTGGACTGGCCAGAGGCGCATCTGGTTAGAAAAATTGCACTGGCACTGGAAGCGCTTACAGTCAGAAATTGTCTGCGTTTCATCTATTTTCTCCTGAAAATAATAGTCAGTAGAAACAGGCACTTTTAGATAACTTGCCCGTTTCTACCGACCATTATTGACTCTCCAGTTAACTAGAGAGTCAATAATAATGATGACAAGCAGTCTTTCCGCGGAAACTGCCGACCGCGAGACGAAAAGCCAGAGGCTTTGCTTTTGGTAGAAAATGATGTCGAGATAGAATCGAAGAAACTGTTACTTTTTGTTAAGTGAAAAACTAGGAGGTTTTTATGCGACGACGTTCGGAGCCTTGGATTAAGCGTAAATCTAGGTTTATCATTGCCAGTATCGCTGCCGTCGGTGCGGTTATTACCGCTTATCTTACTATAGTCAAGCTAACTGGGGGTCTCGCTGCCTGTCCGGTCACTGGTTGCGATAAAGTATTGGAAAGCCCCTACGCCTTAGTGTTTGGTTTGCCCCTGGCGCTGTTTGGTTTTTTAGCTTATTCTGGCATGGGGGCGATGGCGGTGGGGCCTTGGTTAATTAACCCCGAGTCCAATAAAGGATTGCGATCGCAAGCTGAGGATAAAACTTGGTTGTTGATGTTCGTCGGGGCGGCGGCAATGAGCATTTTTAGCGGCTATTTAATGTATTTAATGGTCGCTGTAATCAAATCTGTTTGCTTCTATTGTATTGGTTCGGCGATTTGTTCTTTAGCTTTATTTGGTTTAGTTTTAATCGGTCGAGAGTGGGAAGACATCGGACAATTGATTTTTATCGGCATTATTGTCGCGATGGTTACTTTAATCAGTACCTTAGCTGTTTACTCGCCAATTAACAATCCTCGGGCAGAAGTAGATATTTATGGAGTAACAAATAATTCCGCTCCAGCTAATGTTGCTTTAGCCGAACATTTAACCCAACAAGACATTAAAATGTACGGTGCTTATTGGTGCGCTGCTTGTCGGACTCAGAAGCAATTATTCGGTAAAGAAGCCGTAGCAAAACTGAGTTATATTGAATGCGACCCCAAGGGTAAAAATCCTCAACCTCAATTATGTCAAGCTGCGGGAATCCAAAGCTATCCCACCTGGTCCGTTGACGGTCAATTTTACACCGGAGTGCAACGCTTAGAAAATTTATCGCAGTTATCCGGTTATAGCGGACCCCAAAATTTCGGCAATCCGTAGGTAGATTTTGGAGTAGCGCTAAAGCTCTAGCCACCTTTCGTAGTAATCGCGCTGCGCGATTACTACAAACTAGATTTGGACAGTAAAACAGTATTTGCGACCCACTACGGAAAAAAATGCCAGCATCTCAAGGTAACGAGATACTGGCATTAAAAAATTGTCAAAGAAAAGGGATTGACAAAAGCCAACGCCTAATAATTGAATAACTAGATCGCAGGGCGATCGCTCTGGTCTTGGGGCGATAAAGTTGTGACTGGTTCCTGGGGCGAGACAGCTTCGTTAAAATCAACAGCGCCATCAGCTTTCTTCGCGTTATCAGCCTCAACAGCATCGCTAATCAAAAACAAAGCCTGCTTTAATGCTTCCTTACGGTCCATTAACAAATGCTGCGGGGGCAACAGATTCAAAACGCCCAATTTTTCCAGACGGCGCTTAATCTTACCCGCCGCGCCGACGATAAAGACATGACGGCCGTTATCGCAAGCATCCTTAATGGCATTTTCTAGGGCAAGAGAAGCAGTAACCCCCAGATGCGGCACGTCGCTGAGGTCCATAATCAAAACGTCGTGGTCTGCCATAGCCGTTTGCTGGCGGGCAATTGCTTTAGAAACGCCGAAAATCATCGGACCTTCGAGGTGGAACAAGAGGATGCGATTGTTAGCGCTATCGAGCAACTGATTCTCTTCCGGGCTCAAATTGATGCGATCGTCCGCATCGGTAATAGTTTTGACATTCTCAGATCTGAGTTTGCTGAGATTCTCAATGGTCAAGATATTAGCAACAAAAACGCCGACGCCTACGGCAGTAATCAAGTCAACAAATACAGTCAGACCGATAACCCCGTACATAATCGCAGCGCCCTTGACGGAAATTTGATGAGCGCGCTTGAGGAAACTCCAGTCAATAATTTTAATACCAACCTGTAGGGCAATACCTGCCAAAACCGCCAGAGGAATAGCCTTAGTAATGCCGCTAGCAAATAAAACAACCAGCAGCAAAACTATGGCCCTCGTCAAACCAGATAGAGCAGTCTTAGCGCCAGTGTTAATATTAACCACCGTTCCCATAGTTGCACCGGCACCGGGCAAACCGCCGAATAAACCAGAAAAGAGGTTGCCGATACCTTGACCGATTAATTCCTTGTCGGAGTCGTGTTGGGTGCGAGTCAGACTGTCGGCGACCACCGAAGTCAGCAGGGCATCGATACAACCGAGCATAGCCAGAATGGTTGCATCGACAAACATCTGGTTGAATTCTCTAAAAGTAAAAATAGGCATTTGCAATTGGGGCAAACCAGAGGGAATCTCGCCGAGACTGCCAATGGTTCTAACGTCAGCACCGGAGAACAAGAGCGCAGCAATTATAGTTCCTACGATTAAAGCCACCAGTTGGGGAGGTACCAACTTTGTCACCGATTTTGGCGTAAAATAGAGAATAGCCACTGTCATTCCAGCCAAAACCACCTCGATGGGCTGGATATTACCTAAAAACTCTGGCAACTTTTGGAGAATGCCGATAACACCCCCGCCAGGATCCTCTTGCCCCAGAAAAGGAGGGATCTGAAGAATAATCAGAATTATGCCAATTCCCGACATAAAGCCGGAAATCACCGTGTAGGGCATTAAGGTAATGTACTTACCCAAGCGCAAGAAACCGAAGGCGATCTGAAATACTCCGGCCATCATTACCACAGTAAATGCCATGGCTAAAGCTAGCCCCGGATACTCGGGATCGGGATAAGTCGCTACTAGGGAGGTAACGACCGTTGCCATGACCACGGTCATGGGGCCTGTGGGCTCGGAGATTAAGGTTGGGGTACCGCCGAAAAGGGCGGCAAATAGTCCCACCAACACGGCACCGTAAAGGCCGGCTTGGGCGCCGGAGAAACCGCCTGGGTTGCCGGCTGCTGCGGCAATACCAACACCGAAGGCTAGGGCCATTGGTAGGGCAATGACCGCTGCAGTGAGGCCGCCAAAGATGTCCCCCCGCAGGTTGCTGGTATTGATGGTATTAAAAACTTTGACTTTCATAATTTGGCCATTACAAAAAAGGATTATTAGGAATTTTTTCTTATTGAGATAAGTCTATGTTTATTAACAAACTCATTGACTTATGTCTATGTCTTAAAATATCTTTAAAATCGATGACAAAAGCAACCCCTTTGAGATTGGAATTACTTATGAGTCTCAAAAGTTTTACTTATAGGAGGAAAGGCCAATGATTCAGGCAACCTTGCACCAACTCAGAGTCTTTGAGACTGTGGCCCGCCACGGTAGCTTTACCAAGGCGGCGGAAGAGTTATTCATCACTCAGCCGACGGTCTCATCTCAGGTGAAACATTTAACTAAAACAGTTGGTTTGCCGTTGTTCGAGCAAATTGGCAAACAGGTTCATCTTACGGATGCGGGTAAGGAGTTATTAGACACCTGTCGGGATATATTCGTGAGCCTTGATAACTTCGAGATGAAAATAGCCGACTTTAAGGGGGCGAAGCAAGGGAAGTTACGCCTGGCTATGGTGACTACTGCTAAATACTTTATGCCCCGTTTGTTGGGCAGTTTTTGTCAGGAATATCCGGCAATAGATATCTCTCTGGAGGTGACTAACAATCACAACCTGGTGAGGCGGATGCTGGAAAATCAGGACGATCTCTATATTCTCAGCCAACTGCCAGAAGACCTAGACTTGCACGCTCGCCGTTTTCTGGGCAACCCCTTAGTGGTGGTGGCTAGGCAGGATCATCCTTTGGCGGGGCAGAGCAAGATCGCGATCGAACGCCTGAAGGAAGAGTTGTTTATTATGCGCGAACACGGTTCCGGTACCAGACAGACGCTCCAGAAGCTCCTGGCCAAGCATAAGGTTTCGGTGAAAGTGCGATTAGAATTGAGCAGTAACGAGGCGATAAAACAGGCGATCGCTGGCGGTTTAGGGATTTCGGTCTTATCGGAACGGGCTCTGTTATCTAACGATCTCAAGG
>CALKCV010000564.1 GCA_938083405.1 uncultured Microcoleaceae cyanobacterium
ATCTATCTTGAATTTTAATTAAATTTTAATTATCAACGAAAACGAACCCAATAAATATGCTACTGTATAAAAAAGGTAAAAGAGCTTCCTCCTACACCGCCGAAATATCTACCAAAAGCAAATAAGCAAAAGCTAATAAAAAGGGCGCGGCAGTGCCTAGCCTAATTAAAGTCAATGTAGGTAAAAAAAGCGATACAGGGGGAAGTAAATTTGAGAATTCCAACAATTTAGTTTAGAAAAAAATAAAGTATTATGGTCCAACAGGTTCTACACCCGATGGAGAAGTTTCAGCGTCAAGTAAATTCTCTAGTCAAATCCGACATCATAAAACCTAAGGATAGCATCTGGAAAATAGCCCTTCTTTTTGGCGAGAAATGGCCCTATTGGAAAAGCGAACTTCAAGAGTTTGGTTTTGCGATGCAAGACCCCATTAGCGAAGTATTAGCAGTTGATGCCTGGGAAGAAGAGGCGGAGGTTTAAAACCTCAAAAGCTCATTTTGTCATTTTGATTTTTTCTCCAGCCATAAAGAAAGCAAGAAAAACAGCGAGTTTGCTGCTTGCTACAAACACGTTTTTCAATGAAACCATCGCGTCGATAGCCTCTAGTTTGCCGCTCTGGCGCGGTAAAAACAAAAATAATTCCCACGAAAATAAGCTCGATCGCATTTTGTTCTTCAAAAAAACCTTGCGCCTCAGGTCAGTTGGTCAAAAAACGCAAAAAGAAACAAAAAACAAAGTTAGCCGCCCAAAACAACAATAGGTCAAGCCTTCCTAGAGAGACTCTGCGAGGGCAGCGGCTAGCTCCATAGCAGATCGATAGCGATCGCCAGGCCCCGGTGCCGTCACCTTTTCTATTACCGAGCGCAACTCGGACGTAATAGTAGGAACGCTATCGACATAAAAACGATAACCCTTGCCTCGGTTATCGTAAAATTTCATAGGACTTTGACCGGTTAGCAAAAAAATCAGGCTAGAGCCAACCGCATACAGGTCCGATTTAGTCAAAGGTTGCCCTCGATCTTGTTCTGGGGCGCTATAACCTTCAGCGCCAATGCGAGTTCCCAAAGGAGTACCGATCTCCTTAACCGCACCAAAATCCAGAATCACAATCCTATTATCAGTGCGACGCACCAACAAATTAGCCGGCTTAATATCTCGATGAATCAGAGGAGGGGAGAGGGAATGAAGATAAGCCAAAATCTCGCAAGTCTGAATCATCCAGGCGATCGCCTGGGGGGGAGACACCGGACCGCGCTCGTAAACGATCTTTTCTAAATCCTGACCGTGGATAGTCTCCATGACCAGGTATTTTTTATCCTCCTCCACAAAAAAGTCTAAAAACGTAGGAACTCCCGGATGGTCTAGGCATTTAAGAGTACGCGCCTCCCGTTCGAACAATTCCTGTGCTTTGCGGATGCGAGCTAGATCCGCATTCATTTCTTTTAGTACCACCACAGCCGCCCCCGGGTAACTGGAGCGATTTTGCGCGCGCTCGGGCCACTGGGAGTCCCATGCCAAATAAGTAGTACCCATACCGCCCTGACCCAAAATCCGCAATACTTGATATTGACGGATAGTCCGTTCGACCCTTATCGGTTTGCCGCAGTAAATACAGAATAAAGCCGACGGTGCGTTCTCGCCCCCCCGCGAGCAGCACTGTCCGGCGTTATAAGATTGTATTTGAGCCTGAAATCGGAGTATGGGTCCGCCACGAGCCAGTTCCAGCTCGCAACCATCAGATATGATAGTTTGACTAATCGAAACCCCATTGACAAAAGTACCGTTCGTGCCCTTACTTAACACCATCCAACTGTTGCTAGAAGGAGAATCCCCTATTTTCTGAAGCTGCAAGTGGTATCGAGATACCAGATTATCACAGAGCGTCACATCATTATCAGTAGCTCGACCTACCCTAATAACTGACGGGTTTTCAAACTCCCAAGTTTCTACAGCTTTCTGGTGTTCGGCATCTAAAAGTGTTAGCGTAACCACCATAGATTTTTAATTTTTGATTTTTAATTTTAGGTTTTATATTTTAGATTGATTCGCAATTTTCTTTCTAAAAATAAGAACCCGGACTTTCTCGCGATCGACTCTCTGGCATCTAAAGGCTACGGGCTTGGACCCTAGCGACGATCGCGATAACCGTAATATTATCGTGGCCATTTTCTTGATTTGCCAGATCTATCGAGCGCTGTACCGCCTCTTCGAGATTGCTCTGTGGCTCTAGCAGCGGAGCGATCTCCCTCTCGCAGTAATTTTCCAAAAGATTATTATCAGTTAATCCGTCCGATGCCAAAATCAGCACCGTATCCTCATCGAAATTGAAAAACTGCACCTCCGGCATCACATAATCCTCATCTCGCGGCCCCAGAGCCTGAGTCAGTTGATAAGCATCCGGGCGAGAATAAGCCATTTTTGGGTCAACACCCCGTTTAATTTCTCGCTGGCCTACTTCGTGATCTACAGTCAACTGTTGCAATCCCCGACTGCGAGTAAAGCGATAGATGCGGCTGTCTCCGACATGAGCGATCGCAAACTTAGTATTGCTCGCCATTGCCATCACCAAAGTCGTCCCCATGCGAGCGCTACCAGAGCGCACCTCCTCTTGATTCACATTGTAAATAGCCTGGTTTGCTTGAATAATTCCCTCCCGAATAGTTGACTCAGAAGGCAAATCCCCCTGCTGCCAATTAGCTTTAAAATATTGCTTGAGAATATCCACAGCCAATTGACTCGCTATCTCCCCACCGGCGTGTCCTCCCATACCATCGCAAATAATATAAAGCCCCTTTGCCTCCAACATTCTGCCATCGGGACCATCTAAGCGTTCTATCTGAGTTTGGATGCCGAAAAAGTCTTCGTTATGTTCTCGCGTCTTGCCCACATGAGTGCGACCGACACTTTCTAATGACACCAATTGCCTCGCCAGGAACGATGTCGATTGTTCTCCTATTGCTGTTTCCTCCACTCCGCTTTCCTCAGACTGCAATAAAGTACCAGGCGAATTTGATTCTTCCTCTTGCGTTAGTTGCTCTCTAGTCGATTCTAAGCGCGATCGCACCTCCTCAATCTCCTTTATATTACCCGAGCGCAAATCGTGAACCAGATCTGCCAGAGGACCGAACAAAGTTCTTTGAGATCGATGAAACAACTCCAACCATAGCTCCATCAACCCTTCCAATTTTGTCTCTGCCGTCTCGGAATACAACCTTTGCAGGCAAACAGGCTGACTATCCCCTACCTTATCGGGGTAAACCCGCAAATTATCTAGCTCCAGCAAACTTTGACGGCAATTCCACTTTTCGAGAGCTATCCACAGTTCGGTCATCTCGTACAGCCAATCTACCAATTGTAGCTGCCCAGTTCCATCGTTTTCCCACAACCCAGATAGCAGAGACCAACCGGAAAAGTCCTCTAATAAAACCACTTGTTCCCCGTTTTGCTGCCAGGCATCGTGAACTGCAGGTAGATGATAGGGAAATTTACACTTTAGCTCTAGATAACCCTTAGCAATTTCAGGCGTTACCAAAGCTTCTATTCCAGTATTTTCAGATTTAACCAAAGTTTGCGCTCCAGATGGTATGTTTGCTTGTTGGGCAGGCATCTCTCTTGTAACCAATAAAGCTTTCAACAGAGATATTTGTAGGGGCTGACAATCTAACACCCTCGCTAATTCTACATCCCCCGGCTCTCTAGAAGATAAAGTTTCTAAAAGTTGATAGCGTTGCTGAGGATCTATATACTGTCCCGGTGTCATGTCAGGATTAGACGAGCGTCCCATCCCCTCATAAGCCTCCGGCAGTTCTAACGACTCTGGGATGCCCATATCTGCAGCTTCTCTACCTTCTAAGTTTTCTGGCTCTTCTCTCCTCAATAGAGCCTCAGTTTTATCCATCGCTGCGCTCTCGGAGTCCTCTATTTCGCCAGAAATATTCTCAGAAACATTCTCTGTCGATGTCCCTCCCGGCAGTTCGATCCCAGAAGCAGTAGCGTACGCATCTAAATTCTCATACTCCCCTGCCCCTTGTGCCTGCCTGGAAGTTGACTCTATCAATAAAGAACCCGACTGGTAGTTTGCCCCCTGAGTAATTGAGTCTGCCGCCGAATCGGAATCAATGGCATCCCGGGCAGATCCCGCCGAATCTTGAGACTGAGAAATTGCTCCTGCTAGTCGCTCTTCTTGCCGGACCAAAGCCTCCATCTCAAACTCTTTGTTTGTGTTTTTGGCCACAAGAGCCATCCAGACAAGACCTGTAAAGGCTCCACAATTGCCACATTTTTTATCGCTCCAAGCAACCTCACTGCCACATGAATCGCATTTTTTGTGGGTTAAGGAAGCGCCACATTTTTGACAAAATTTGTGGTTATTTGGATTTTCAAATTTACATTGAGGACAAACGAGCATAATCAATTTCCTGTTGTCAACCCTGCTATGGGATATTGTGAGGGCAGCATTGCGGCGATCCTGGTTGCGGGGTAAAGTTAACTTTTTCTTATTTCCCGATTTTCCCAATCTATGGCCTATTAATTTTGGACTTACTAGGAGCTTTTTTTATTTTAGGGCCTAAAGAGCTAGCGATCGCCTTCGAGCCATAATTTTTTTTTATTGCTTTAAATTTTATTACTTTAAAAAGGAATAGAGTTTTCAACAGAATCTTTATCTGCTAAATTTGCCTCCCCCCGTGCCAAAACAGTCCTAGCTGCCATTGCTTTAATTGTAGCCACGGGCACTTCGTTAAAATATTTACGCCTAAACTGTTCTTCTCGCACCGAGGCCAAAAATCGCTCTATAGTCCGAGATAGTTCTAGGGAATGGGACGAATAGCTTTGGCCTTGTTGGGCGGCTATCTCCTGAAACGAGATGTGAAAAAAACCCGCCCTATACTTGACATTAAACCCCAATTGTTTAATTATCTTAAAACCTATTTTCAGAGTCATTTCGCCAATGCCCAATTTCTGCAAAAGTTGCTGGCGGGTGGCAGATTGTCCGGTGCGAGATAAATATTTAGCAATGCCTATGGACTTTTGTAAAATTTCTGTTGCTGGGGTAGATGGGGGTAGAGAATAGGCGATCGCCAATTTCTTATTTCTTAGAAATGCTCTGCGAAACTCCACTCGCAAATTTTCCCAACTGGTAGGACAATCCCTAACCAACATCGCAGAAGACGAATCTTCCCCTACTCCATTTCGCCAGTCCAGGATCCAATCTAAGCGATCCTCACAAACGAGGGGCATTTCCCGCGAACTAGGCCGCACCGCTACTAATCTTACCTCATAACGCTTTTTATAAGTATTAAAATCCAATTCTACCGCAGCATCGCATCGCCTCTGCTCGGAAGGAATCTCATCTTTATAATGACCCCACCATATACCGGGAAAACCAGTCTCGCTGGACTCATCGAAAATTTCAAAGTCCGTTTTTATATAACTAATTTTATTGCCCCGCAAATCCTTTTGATTTTGATGCCAAGGGTTTCTAAACCAACAATTTTTAATTAGCAATTGAGGCACCGGGTTGCCCATGCCGCAAGGTTCGAGAAGCTTAAGTTCTCGAAATAAATCCTGACCCAACTCGGAAACCGTAACTATCAGGTCAGTTTCTACTGTTGGGGCCAAAAACTGCCCCCCTGGCAATGTTTGGCCTAGTTGTTGGTTAATGCCATCGGCAAACAAGGGAATATTCTCCACCGCCAGACTCAACCCCGCCGCGAAAGGATGGCCGCCGAAGCGATGCAATAAATGTGCTTGACCTTTGACCAATTCATATAAATCTATTTTATCCACGGAACGGGCAGACCCTCTTGCCAAATTGTCCTGGTCCATTCCTTCTGTAGTCAGCAAAATAGCGGGACGGCAATATTCCCTGGCAATTTCCGCAGCTACTAAGCCCAACACTCCTATCGGCCATTGGGGGTCGCTTAAGACAATGACCCTAGTAGTAGAAAGGTCCATTTTCTTCAATTTCAGGGCGGCCTCTTTAGCCACATTTTTTTGTAAAGATTTGCGGCGAGTGTTGGCCAATTCCGTTTCCATGGCCAATTTTTGGCAATATTCCGGGTCGGGGTTAGTGAGTAGTTCGACGCAAAAACTCGCATCTCCCATAATCCGACTTACGGCGTTAATTCTAGGGCCGATACCAAAGGAAATATCTGTGGGGCGATCGCCTGTTTTTTTACACAAAGAAAGCAATTTAGCAACCCCCGGTCGGGTGGGATTTTTCAGTTGTTCTCCTATCTTTTTAATTCCCATTTGTGCTAAATAACGACAATCTCCGCTTAATTCTACTAAATCTGCAATTAAACCAATGGCTACTAAATCTAATAAATCTTCTTCATGACGTTGCGGAATCTCGGGCAAAGTTTGATAAAGAGCTTCGATTAATTTATAAGCAACTGCCACCCCAGAAAGATGATACATTGGATGCTCTTTGGCTAAGTTGCGCGGATTTACGATCGCTACGACTGGGGGACGTTCTACCGGCAAGGTGTGATGGTCGGTGACGATTATATCGATTCCCAGACCCTTTGCATATTCAATTTCTTCTATATTGGTACTGCCCGTATCGCAGGTAATAATTAAGTTAAAATCTTCTTTGGCTAAGGCATCAATTCCCGCGCAATTAAGACCGTGGGATTCTGTGATGCGGTTTGGTATGTAATAAGTTAAACGTTCTTTTTGAGGAAAAAATTCTCCTAGTCCTTCCCATAGAACGGAAGTTGAAGTGATGCCGTCCGCGTCGAAGTCGCCCCAAATAGCTACTTTTTGTTCCT
>CALKCV010000565.1 GCA_938083405.1 uncultured Microcoleaceae cyanobacterium
AGAAAGATGGAGAATTACACCCCATCCCTATTTTGCTGCCGATGGTAATTCCAGTTTAAGTCTTCCTCAGCGTCCAGTGGTAAGGATTGAAATTTCTGATACGGGAAGCGGCATCGAACCGAAAGAGCAACAAGCAATATTCGATCGCTTTTATCGCGTAGAAAATCGCGTCCATACTTTAGAAGGCACCGGTTTGGGTTTATCCATTGTTAAGAATATTATTGAGAAGCATCATAGCAAAGTAAACTTAGTCAGCGAAGTGGATGTTGGCACTACTTTTTGGTTTGATTTAACCGTGTTTGACAATTAACAATTGACAATTAACAATTGACAATTATAGCATTTTTCAAAACTATGAGGTAAATCCCGAACGATCCCCCCCTGCCTCCCTTAAAAAGGGGGGAGCCGGAAAATTTCAAAGTCCCCCTTTTTAAGGGGGATAATGGTGGATCGAAAATTTACTTCACCGATTCAATAATTGCTAAGTAGTCATGCAAAAATATTTACATACAATTATTTCTGATTCCCCCGTAGAACAGGCGTCTCGCCTGTTCCAGATGTCTAATTAATTTTGCACGAGTACTTATAACAATTAACAATTGACAATTAATTAAACCAATTTATCAATTGCTCCAACCAATTAACCTCAGTATTAGAAGGAGGTGGTGGTTCTGGGGGTTCGTTAAGATCGCGGTAGAGAGTACAATCTTTAGCGTAGGGCCTTTGCGGATAATTGCAGGTGTCGTCCGCATGATAGACGCAGGTCGTACAGAGATATTCATCGCCGGTGGCCCGATGTAAAGGAATGCCGGGATGTCCAAAAGCTTTAAGAGACAATTTGCAGTGGGGACAAGCGATCGCTCGGTCGTCCGCTGGTTGATGGCAGCGAGGACAATTTATCATCAGCTAAATGTAACAAAAAGGAACGAATTATGAATAATAACGAAAACTTACTCAAACAATTGTTAGCGATCGGTATTGGCACTACAAGTCTGGTGGCAGAGAAATTGCAGGAAGTGACCAACCAATGGGTAAAAGAAGGGAAAATGGACAGCGATAAGGCCAATACTTTTGTCGAAGACATCATGGGGCAGCTAAAAAACGAACAAGGCAACTGGGAAGCGCAAATGCAGCGCCAAATGCGAAACATGATGCAGGATATAGGAGTGCCCCGCCAGGCAGAAATGGACGAATTGCGGGGGAGGTTGGACCGTTTGGAACGTCAAGTCCGAGATTTAGAAAATCGCAATTGGCGCTAAGGTAGCATTGGATGTCAAACTAGGGAAAGTGTCAAAAATCCGTTGATGTAATTGCTAGGGGGCAAAGAAATTTTTAACTGTTTGGCTTTATAGTCAACCCCCCGAAGCAATCTGAATTAACTTTTTGCAACACTACCAATGTTTAGTGGGAGGACTTATCGTGCGAGAAATACTGATTAGTTTAGGCGTAATGCTGGTTTGCGGGTTTGTTTTAATCGTCGCCCAAATTACCGGCTCCGGTCAAGAGGCGATCGCCACCGCACTCCCGCGCCCCGAAAACCAACCCCTAGTGGCAACAGCAGCAAATACAACAACAACAATTGCAGAAAATATTATGTCTGAAGAAAACGAAAATATAGTAACCACCGACTCCGGCCTCAAATATGTCGATCTGGTAGAAGGAGATGGCGCATCCCCGGTAAAAGGTAAAACTGTGACCGTTCACTATACCGGTACCCTCGAAAATGGGACAAAGTTTGATAGTTCGCGCGATCGTAACAGTCCCTTCCAATTTAAGATTGGCGTAGGCCAGGTAATTCAAGGTTGGGATGAAGGAGTCGCCACCATGAAAGTTGGAGGCCGTCGCAAGTTAATTATTCCCTCAGAATTAGGTTATGGTTCTCGCGGTGCCGGTGGAGTCATTCCACCGAATGCCACTTTAATTTTTGATGTGGAATTACTAGGAATTGGCGCTTAGAAATTAGCCACATTTTTAATTAGCTGAAATAAGGTGCGTCGCCTGGAGAAATTTGGGTGGCGCACCTTAAATTTTGATTCAAGAATTAACAATTAACTTCCAATTAACAATTACCCCGTCTAAAAAAAAGGGGGATTGACTAAAAGTAAAAAAAATATTTCTAAAGGAGATGCACCCCAAACATCTTTTTAACAACCGACGATAGAATTTTAAGAAGAGGCGATCGATATAAAGAGGAATTACAAGTTCCATTAGCCAATCCCGCAACGCAAGCTAATCACAGTTAATCAATATCTAGAAGATGACAATGAAAACCCCAATGGAAATCAGACACGAAGGATATGAAGCTTTAGTAAAAGCCCTCGGTTTTGTGGGAATGTTGAGATTCATGAACAATTTGATAATGGTAGCGGTAACTATACCGAAGAACGTTCCCAATGGTTAGATAGATTTACTCTTGAGGATATTGTGGCTGAAGCTAACCGACAAAATGCCGATTCTTAAGTTTCTATTACTACTTACAAATTAAAACCCCACTGGCAGCAATGGGGTTTTAATTTTCAAAAATCTTTTTACTTCTTTCGGTATCTTAAAAACCAGGAATTTTTGTAAAAAGACAAAATCCCCTCTATTCAGACAACAACACGATCCGATAACGAGCTTTATTTGCTGCTACCTTATCCATTGCCTCATTTACCTGACTCAAGGGCATCGTTTCGATCGCCGGTTTAATTTGATTAATCGCCGCAAACTGTAACATTTCGCGCATAAACCGGCGACCGCCAACTACGCTACCCACCACAGATTTTTGCCCAAAAATTAACGGAATCAGTGGCACGTTCAGACTCGAAACGGGAATGCCTACAAAACACAATACTCCATTATTGGCTAATAGGCTAAAAGCTAAATCCCAGTCCGTTTCAGCGGAAATAGTACATACAACTAAATCCAGAGTTCCGGTGACTGCTGCCATTTCTTCAGCGGTGCCCCACTTTTGATAGTGATGGGCTCCAAACTCTTTGGCTTGTGCTTCTTTGTCCGCAGAGGTAGAAAAAGCAGTGACTTCTGCCCCCATTGCCCGGGCAAATTTAATCGCCAGATGTCCTAGCCCGCCAATTCCCATTACTCCAACCTTCATCCCGGGGTATTTGATGTAAGTCCGTAAGGGCGCGTAAACCGTAATTCCGGCGCATAATAGCGGTGCAGCACTAGCAGAATCTAGAGCGTCGGGAATTTTGTAAACAAAATCTGCGGTGACTCGGAGGCGATCGGCAAATCCGCCATAATTCCCCACAATTAGGGCTTTGTAGCCTTGGCGACAGATATTTTCTTCCCCTTGCAAGCAATGGTCGCAACTCCGACAAGAGTTCCGGATCCAGCCGACTCCTACGCGATCGCCTTTTTTCAAAGACGTTACTTTTTCTCCGACTTCGGTGACTACTCCAACAACTTCATGCCCTGCAACTAGAGGAAATTGACTCACCCCCCAGTCATTATCCCGCATGTGAAGATCGGTATGGCACAGACCGTTATGAGTAACGCGAATTTCTACTCGATCTACTTCTAATGGCTCTGGTTCGTATTCCCAAGGTTGTAACTTTTCCCCTACTTTTAAGGCAGCGTAGGCTTTAAACTTCGTCGCTTCGGCCATAATAGTTTTCCCTGAATTTTTCTAAAAAACTTACCAGTGAGGTTTATCAAGTCTTTCATGCTAATTCGCTAAAATTTAATCAAATCTTAACATTAGAACCAGATTTCGACGGACCGAGTAATATCAAGTCGCAATAAACAACCATAAAAAAATAAAGAGAGGAAAAAGGGTTTGGGCAAGGCAGAACAAGGAGCCCACACATTTCCCTCAATTATTAATTATTAATTATTAATTATT
>CALKCV010000566.1 GCA_938083405.1 uncultured Microcoleaceae cyanobacterium
TCGAAAGCGTTTGGAGACTTTCTAATAACTTTATCAGTTCTTCGACAGACAGCATAATTCTCTCAAAAAAAACGACTAACCTCAGTTTAGCATTAAATTGCGGCTGCATCGAATTTTTGCTGCTATTTACCGAGAGCAAAGAAACCCGGTTTTTTGAAAAAACCGGGTTTCTGAATTTTAGAAATTACCAATATTAAACTCGTTGGAGATAGAGGTAATTTTCGTTTTTGATGCAGTCTAAAAGTTGGCAAAGAGTTTTTACGCGATAAGTGGTCTCCCGATATTCTTGAGTGGAAGGACGATCGCCCAAGCGTTCTAACATTGCTGATGTTTCCTTAGCGATCGCTTCGTTGAAAAACTCGATAAACCTTTTGCGGGTTTCGTAAGTTAAGACCACAACTTCGAGGGTAACATCTTCTTCGTCTAGCTGAAATTGGGTTGCGATCGAACTACCGCCAATTTTAGAATATTCCGATTTTGCCAACCACTCGAACAAATCTTCAGCCACATCTACGCTATCGTTATCTTGTCCGTTTTTTGAATAAAAACCGATACTCAGCATTATCCTTCCTCCCGATATTCGTATTCTAAAACTTCTTTTTCGGGCACGTTTTCTGCCCATGCAATACCAGCTTCATCCAGCTTTTCCTTGCCTGGCTTAGAAATTTTTTCTGTATTTACTACCCCAATTACACTGTCTTTTTTTACTATTCTATCTACCTCCTTGCCATATAGATATTTAGTTTTAATTTCGATATGAGGTTCTTTGGGCTGACTCATTCAACTCTTCTCCTCTTACTTGAATTGATTTTACTTTAGCCATTATAGCGACTGTTCATGCTTTTAATGATTTCTTGAACCCTCGGAACGTCTTCAGGGTTAATAACCAATATATCACCCTTGGGATCGTTTCCAGAAGTTTCTTTACAGGGAATCCCTTCCTTGGAAAGCTCGTCCATTACCAACATCTTAAGTCCTTTGTGTAACTTGAGTTTGTAGATAAGCTTGTCTTCATCAGACATTAGATACCTCCTTGTAGGTTTCTTGTAAATGTTCTCCAGTGGAAAACCCTTCCTCAAAGATTTCGACAGTTTTACTATTAAATAACTCTTGACTGTTGCCACACATTAGACTCAAAAAACTTTATTCTAAAATCAAATCTATATTTTTGTACTTATGAGCTTTTACAATACCCAACTTGACGTCAAGCAGGGCGGACTATGCCCGCCCGTACTTTTAAACGCTATAACTCCACTTTAACACAAAAAGCGAGAACCTAAACCTTCAACTTCTCGCCAATACGCGCCATCGCCTCGTTCACATTCTCGCGACTGTTAAACGCCGAAATGCGAAAATATCCTTCCCCCGCAGCGCCAAAACCAGAACCGGGAGTGCCCACCACATTAGTCACCTGCAACAACTTATCGAATAGATCCCAACTCGATAAACCCTCTGGCGCTTTCACCCAAACGTAGGGCGCGTTGACTCCGCCATAAACTGCAAAACCTGCCGCCGTCAGTTTCTCCCGAATAATCTTCGCATTCTCCAGATAAAAACTCACCAAAGCTTTAACCTGTTCTTGACCTTCCTCGGAATACACCGCCTCGGCACCGCGCTGGACGATATAAGAAACTCCGTTAAACTTCGTTGACTGCCGGCGGTTCCACAATTTCCACAGTTCCACCTCGGAACCGTCGCTTGCTTTGCCGGTTAAAGTCTTGGGTACCACTGTCAGGGCGCAGCGGGTACCGGTGAAGCCTGCGTTTTTGGAAAACGACCGAAACTCGATCGCGCATTCCTTCGCCCCTTCTATTTCATAGATCGAATGGGGCAACTCCGGATCGGTGATAAATGCTTCGTAAGCGGCATCAAAAAATATAATCGAACCGTTTGCCTTGGCATATTCCACCCACCGCTTGAGATAATCTTTGCTGGCAGTCGCCCCAGTCGGGTTGTTGGGGAAACACAGATAAATCAGATCCACTTTCTCTTCTGGAAGTTCGGCAGTAAAGTTATTCTCGGCCGTTATGGGCAGATAAACCAAACCCTCAAACTCTCCCTTGTCGTTGGCAGAGCCCGTGTTGCCTGCCATGACGTTCGTATCTACATATACGGGATAGACCGGATCGGTTACGGCGATTTTATTGTCTTTGCCGAAGATATCCAGAATGTTGCCGGTGTCGCATTTGGAACCGTCGGAGATAAATATTTCCGAAGCGTCGATATCGCATCCGCGTTTCTGGTAGTCGTGGGTCGCGATTTTTTCGCGCAACCAGGCGTAACCTTGTTCGGGACCGTAACCTTTAAAAGTCGAGCGATCGCCCATTTCTTCCGTTGCTTTTATCATCGCCTTTCGACAAGCCTCGGGCAAGGGTTCGGTGACGTCGCCGATACCGAGTTTGATGATTTTTGCTTTTGCCTCTGGGTTGGCTTCCGCGAAGGCGTTCACCCGCCGCGCGATTTCTGGAAATAGGTAGCCGGCTTTGAGTTTGAGGTAGTTGTCGTTGATTTTTGCCATGTTTTTCCTTTACTTATGCACCAATGAACGATAAAAGTTTCTGGCTGCCAGCAGCAGCCAGAGACTTTATTTAATGGGATTTGTTTATTTTACCCTAATTTGGTAGTAAGGACGAAGAGTGGAATGGCACTGACTTAAGGCTCAAAACTGTCCGCAGCGAGGGGGGTTGCTAGAAGTTAATTTACTGGTTCGATCGTTATGTTCCCCCTTTCGCAATCTCTATTTAAGCATTAGTATCCATGAGATTGCGAAAGGGGGGGCTTAAGGATGAAACCAAGAATCCAACTATTATCCACCCCCCCTCGCAATGACTATACCGACTTTTTTCCTTAACTAACTGACATTTCACGAAGAGTCCTTACTACGAACTTACCAAAAAAAAGGGTTTAAAGCCTCGCCCTTTTAGGGCGAATGCATGATGCATGTATGTACCTTTTCAATATCTCTGCTTGAGCGCCGCCAGCAGAAGCAGCATAGTAAGATGGACTCCATAAATGCTTGGGTGATGGCGATGGATGCTTTTGAAGGGTAAAGCCTGCGATCCGACTCCCTTGAGGTGGTTAACTAATTGGGAGGCGCGAAAGTTTTGGTGGATATTCAACCAATAAATGAACATGGTCAGATTCTCCATTAAATTCTATTATTTCAAAGTTCATCTGTCGGGCCACTCCATTAAAAGCTTTTTCTAAGGTTTTTAGGCCATCTTCATTAAAGACCTTTTTTCTGTATTTAGACACGAAGACCAAGTGGACCAACAAAGCTGAGACGCTGTGTCTTCCTCGTCTTAAATTAGTTGCCATATTTGCGTTTTGCAAATGCTATAATGGCAGTATAGCAAAGAAATGGGGTTGGCTATGAAGGCCCGTTATCGTTATCGAATTTATCCAAATGATGCCCAAAAGAAAGCACTAGCCAAGTTATTTGGCTGCGTCCGCGTAGTTTGGAATGATGCTTTGGCATATTGCAACGAATCCTATAAGCAAGGCTATAAAAAACCTAGTAATAGCGACTTGCAAAAACAGTTTTTAACCCAGGCTAAAAAGTCACTAGGAAGAAAATGGTTAAAAGAAGTTTCTAGTATTGCTCTGCAACAATCTTTAAACGATTTAGAACAAGCATACCAGAACTTTTTTAAGTCTTGTAAAGGGCAACGAAAAGGAAAAACAGTTAAGCCTCCTAAGTTTAAAAGTCGAAAAAATCGACAATCTGCTAGGTTTAGTAAAGGTGGCTTTAAGATACATCAACATAAAGTTTATTTTGCAAAAGTTGGCAAGCTCAAAATAGTTTGGTCTCAAGAACTACCAGCCAAACCAAGTTCTGTAACGGTAATTAAAGATTGTGCAAACCGTTATTTCTTGAGTTTCGTAGTAGAAATAAATCCAGAACCATTACCTCACACTGATAACTCAGTAGGAATAGACTTGGGAATTAAGACTTTTGCAACTTTAAGCAATGGAGAAAAAATAGATGCTCCCAAACCGCTTAAAAAACGGATTAAGAAGCTGCGGAACTTAAATAAATCTTTATCTCGGAAAACCAAGGGTTCTAAACGTTATCAAAGAGCTAGGCTAAAAATTGCCAAGTTTCATGCCAAGTTAACAGATACTCGTACTGATTTTTTGCATAAATTATCAACCAGATTAATCGACGAAAACCAAGTTGTTGTTCTGGAAGATTTAAACGTTTCAGGCATGATAAAAAACCGCAAGTTGTCTCGTGCTATAAGCGATTTGGGATGGCGCACTTTTAGAACTTTTTTAGAAGGCAAAGCCGAAAAGTACGGTCGTGAATTTAGACTAATAGACAGATGGGAGCCAACTTCGCAAACCTGTTCAAGTTGCGGTTTTCGAGGCGGTAAACTCGACTTATCAATTAGAGAATGGGAATGCTTAAACTGCGGCCGGGTTCACGACCGCGATACTAATGCCGCCATAAA
>CALKCV010000567.1 GCA_938083405.1 uncultured Microcoleaceae cyanobacterium
CCGATCGCCTCCACAAAAGGAAGAAAAACCGACACCAACTCTTCGCGGGCAACCAGCAAAGTCGGGAAAGAGCGATCGCCATAATCTCTGCCAACCTGGAGAGGAAAAATAGGATCGGGCTCCAAAGGCACCCATACGGCCCCAGCGGCCTTAACAATGGCCCAAGCCGCCGAAATATCCCAAACTTTAGGAGTAGCTTCGACTCCACCGAGGCAAGCGCCCATAGCCACAGTTAAAAAGTTGTAACTGGCCATGCCCAACATCCGAATTTTAGTTGGAAGATCGGGGGCTATGGCCGCGCTGCGAGAACAGAGATTAAAAAAGTGATTCGGACTCAATTCGTCTGCGGTGGGGCGAATAGATTGATTATTCAAAAAAGCGCCACTGCGAGAAGGAATAGCGATCGCCTCTCCTCCCTCAAAGCAAAAACCGCCAAACGAATAACCCAGCGGCGGCAGATGTATGTAGCCAAAAACCGGAGTGCCGCGATAAAGCAAACCGAGGCAAGTGCCCCAGATAGGGATACCGCGAGCGAAATTAGTAGTCGCATCGAGAGGATCGATAACCCAACACCAATCATTTTCCGGTAAAATATGCTGCCCTTCCTCGCTTAAGACGCCGTGAGTGGGGAAAGAAGAAGCGATCGCCAGACGAATTTCCTCATCCGCCCATTTATCCGATCGAGTAACCAAACTACCGTCAGCTTTTTGAGAAGCAGTTACAGTACCAAAATCCCTTAAAAGCTGTTTGCCGACTCTACTGGCAGTAGCTTCAGCAAAAGTTAAAACCTCGTTCCAAAAATCATTCATTATTGTTAATTATTAATTATTAATTATTAATTATTCCAATTCCCCCTCAATAACAGTAACGATCGCCCTTTTCGCACTATCGCGGAACTCTTGAATATTAACCCTATCGAGCAAGAAAATAGCCGCAACCATGCCGCAAGCTTGGAGGAAAAAGACCAAAGCATAAGCCAACCAAGGAATAGGAAATAAAGCCTTACCTAAATTCAAAACGCCCCCGCCCAAAATAGTAGCCAAGCCTCTAGAAATAGCCTGTGCCAAACCCCAAGCACCGATAAAAGTACCAGCAGTTTCAGCCGCCGTAAAATCCAACATCAAACTGGTAGCCCCAGCAGTCAAAACCCCCGATCCCAAACCAAAAAACAACAAACCACCCTTCAACAAACCCGGGTTAACCACCCCCCCCGCCAGAATAATTAAACCCAAACAAACCGCCGCAATTAAACAGCCAATTTTCGTAGTTTTTTGCTTCCCCAAACGAGGCAAAATAGCAAAGCCAGTAAAAGCGATCCCCACCAGAGTGCCCGTACCAAAAAAAGCATTTAACTTAGTAGTTTCAGAAATGCACATTCCAAATACCTCACCGCCATAAGGTTCCATCACCGCATCCTGCATAAACAGACTAATAGTCAGCACCAACAAAAAGCTAAAAAAGATGCCCGTTTGGCGCGAAGCAGTCAAGACTTTTAAAGCCGAACCCAGAGTAATTTTATCTTCTCTCTCAACCGCAAGAGAGCGAGTGGAGTAGCGAGAATATTTTTTTTCTACGCCCAAAGTAGAGATTAAAGCCAAACCAAAAACAATAGCTGGAACGATAATAAATACCGGATTAATCGAAGCTTGCAATTGGGAGATATTAGCAACAGCCTCACCTTGAGAAGGATCGTAAGACAAAATCGCATCCCCACAAATTTCCGGCGTATTTAATAACCGAGAAATAACAATAGCTCCCACCACAATGCCGACCATCAACATCGACCAAACTACTCCTATTAATTTCGAGCGTTCTTCCTCGTCGGTAACATCAACTAATAAAGCGGCAAAAGGAGTAGAACTAGCGCTAAGAGCAAAACCATAAAAAGCAAAAGTTAATCCTAATAAAGCAGACCATAAATAAGTTTGAAAGCTCCAACCAGTAGCCTGCAAGCTGATGCCTAATTGCCACATAACTTGAACCGCAACAAAAGAAGCAATGGCAAACACGGCAGCCCCGATTAAAATAAAGCCGCTTCGATGGTAGCCGAATATAGTTTTAGAATCAGAAAGTTGACCGAACCAGACCCGGGCAGGTGCCACGAGTTGGTGCATGGCGATCGCTCCTGCTGCAATTAAAGGAAGCACCTTCAATTCGTCGATCGCCACCCGATTAATTAAGCCTAAAGTTAAGACAGACATCATGCCCAACCCCAGTTGAAAAAAACCGAGACGGAACATCGTAAAAAGATTAATTTTAGGCAATAAATTTGGTTCTTTATCCAATAATTTTTCCTGATTCATAGATGTTAAAAATTGAGCGATCGCCCGTGTCAGTTAGTATTTTTCCAGTCTATACTAAAAGGGTCCAATTAGATCGACAGTTAGGGAGCTTCAATTTCAAACCATGACCGTAACTACTTTAGGCAAAAATGGACCGACAGTCCCCCCCCTGTGTTTGGGCACATGGGCCTGGGGCGACACCCTCTTTTGGAACTACGGCAGCAACTACGGGGCGGCAGAAGTCGAAGCCGCCTTCAAAGCCGCCCTGGAAGCGGGAGTCAACTTCTTCGACACCGCCGAAGTGTACGGCAACGGCCTCTCGGAAGAGTTGCTCGGCAAATTCATCCAGCAGACAGACCAACCAGTGCTAGTCGCCACCAAATACGGCCCCATGCCGTGGCGAGTGTTCGGACAGTCAGTGGCGGATGCCTTAACTGCCAGTCTCAAACGTTTGATGCTGCCGAAAATAACCCTTTATCAAGTGCATTGGCCTTTTACTTTTTTTATGACCCAAGAAACCCTAATGAACGCTTTAGCGGATGAAGTTCAGCAGGGAAGAATTGAAGCGGTGGGAGTTAGTAATTATTCCGCTAAAGAGTTGCGAGAAGCCCATGAAATTTTAGCAAAACGGGGAGTTAATTTAGCAGTAAACCAGGTCCGCTATTCGTTATTAACTAGGCAAATAGAGAGCAAAGGAATTTTAGATACTGCCCGGGAATTAGGAGTAACAATTTTAGCTTATAGTCCTTTAGCCCAGGGTTTGCTTACCGGCAAATACAGCCAAGGAAAATCTCCTACTGGGGCGCGAAAATTTGACTCTCGTTTTAAGCAAAGCGGTTTGGAGAAAATTGCACCAGTAATGTCGTTGTTGCGGCAAATAGGAGAAAAGTACGATAAAACTCCGTCGCAAGTTGCTCTTAATTGGTTGGTTTGTCGCGGCGGGGTTATTCCTATTGCAGGGGTGAAAACGGCGGAACAGGTTACAGAGAATGTGGGGGCTATTGGTTGGGAAATGAATGAGGAGGAGTTTAATAGTTTGGAAGAAATTACTCGCCCTTGGTTGAAGTAAAAACAATTAACAATTGAGTAGGGTGCGCACCGCGCACCTTTACTATTTGTAAGGTGCGCAATTGCATTTTGTAAGGTGCGCAATGCATTTTGTAAGGTGCGCATTGCGCACCCTACTACTACTACTAGAAGTTCTCCTCTAATGTGGTAACTCGGTATTTTTTGTCAATACAGCCCGAAGGATTTCTTTGACTTCTTCTTCTGGGGAACGACCGCTATCTTCCGCCCGCTTTTGCAGGAGAATTGCGAGGCGATCGTCCAAGTTTTTGATGGTAATATTAGTCATGTTTTTTTTAGCATTAAATTGTTTGGGCGAACAGGCAAGATGCCTGTTCTACGGGTTGAGGGGAGCGATCGCTCTTTTTCTACCACCATGAAGAAACTAGCTCGCCCGCCAGAAACCGGGTTTTTTGAAAAAACCCGGTTTCTTCAATCTCCATGCAGCCGAAGGTATTGTTTGAAAAACCGGGTTTCTGGGTTATCGATCCCGTAGAACAGACGCCTCGCCTGTTCCCCAAATCTAATCGTTATCGCGAATATTCCCAATACCCCGTTTATCTCCCAATTTAGCATTCCTGGGCTTGCTCAAAGTTACCTGAAACTTCTCGTTTTTCTCATCGATGATGTCGCCAAAGACTGGAACCGTTATCGTCTTGCGCCGCTGACCCGGTTTAAAAGTAAGAGTGCCTTTAGTTCGGCGATAATCTTCCCCGGCATCGGCGGTACCGTTGCCAGTGGCGTAGTTTACGCGAACTGTCTTATCTGCTTTGGCGTTGAGGGTGACGGCGAACCGAGCTTTTTTGCTGCCGTCGTCGCCTTCGGTGACTCTGGCATCTCCAATGGAGAGTTGGGGCACGACTTTATCGTTATCGCGGATGGTGCCGATGCCGCTTTTGTCTCCGAGTTTGCCATTTTTAGGTTTGCTGAGGTTGACTTTAAATTTCTCGTTGCCTTCTTCGAGAGTGTCGCCAAGGATGGGAATGGTTACGGTTTTTTGGGTTTGACCGGGTTTGAAGGTTAGAGTGCCATTGGTTTTGCGGTAATCTTTCCCTGCTTTGGCGGTTCGATCGGCGGTGGCGTAGTTTACCTTAACTGTTTTATCGCTTGCCTCGTCCCGGAATGCCTGTTAGTTGGCCATTGTAGAACCGGCCGGGATGCCTGTTAGCTCGCCTACCAAATTAAATCGTCACCCGATCGCCATTAACATCCAGACCGAATCTTTCCTATATTCTTGTGGCGATCGCTTTTTTTTAGAGAGCGATATTTTGTTAGGTGGAGGGAAAGCGCGCGCAAAACCCACGGGGGAACAGGCGTCTCGCCTGTTCTACGGGGATATCAAAACGACCCTATCGGCGCCCACCTTTTCCCACGGTTAAACAATAACACGATTTTTAACAAGATGCAAGCAGTCGGCAAAAACAATTTTATGGCCAATCGATCGAGAAAACAATCTCTCTAATATCAAGTCACAATAAATGACCGCGCGGAAAAACAAGAGGGTAAAAAAGGCAAAGCCAGTAAAGTCAATGGGTGTTAGCGTCGATCCCAATTGTTAATTGTTAATTGTTAATTGTTAATTGATATAAGCCTCGAACCAGTGCGGGCCGACTCCGTAACCTTTTTACGGTTGGCAGACCGGATTTTACACCTAGAATTCCAAGTCAAAGTGCCCCAGAACAAGCCGATGCCGTTAAGGATGCTCAATTATTGGGTGCGACTTTACTGGCAGCACAACTTACCGATAACCCAAGTGTTAATTTGGTTGAAAGAAACCAAAAACCCTGCCGTACTTGAAACCGAATTTCAGTTGGAATCTGTCAGGTGTGGTTTCCAAGTAGTGCGGATGTGGGAACAGCCGCCCGAAGCACTTCTGCAAACTCCCGCACTATTGCCCATGGCAGTATTGTGTCAAGCAGAAAATCCTACAGGGTTATTGTCACAAGTAGCCAACGAAGTTGCTAAAATAGAACAGCCGGAAGAACGAGAGGAAATTATTACTTCCACCCAACTACTGGCAGGTTTACGATTTAACCCGGATTTAATTCGCAATTTATTCCAAGGAGGACTTATGCGCGAATCAACTGTTTTCCAAGAAATTCTACAAGAAGGTCGAGTTCTAGGCCGAGGGGAAGGTCGAATAGAAGGGGAATTGGCCATGATTTATCGCCAACTTCCACGTCGTATCGGTACCGTGGCCCCGGAGTTGCAGCAGCGTTTGTTGCAATTATCGGCTTCGCAGTTGGAAGATTTGGGCGAGGCGTTGTTGGATTTCTCCACACCGGAGGATTTAATCGCTTGGTTGAACCAAACAGAAGCTACCCGAATAGAAGGGCGACAGGAAGGGAGCTTGGCAACGATCTATCGCCAACTTCCACGTCGTATCGGTACCGTGGCCCCGGAGTTGCAGCAGCGTTTGTTGCAATTATCGATTCCCCAATTGGAGGATTTAGGCGAGGCGTTGTTGGATTTCTCCACACCAGAGGATTTAATCGCTTGGTTGGATCGACTCCCTGAATAGTTAATAGATGAATAGAAAGAAGCGATCGCCTTTTCTGCTACAGAGGCGATCGCTAGAGGCGAAATTGGCCGCCCCCCTTCCGAACAGGCGCTTTGGCCTGTTCGTCCATTACTTAGGAAGCACCGCCAATCTGAATATCGCGCACCCGCACTGGAACGCAAGCATGAGTCATTTGAGCGATTTGCATCGGTTCTCCCTTGCCGCAAATATCGGTCCCGCATTGCATCAATTCCGAAGCCGGCCCGATCGCATCTACTTTATTCCAAAAATCCGTGGTCATCGAATGATAAGTAACATCCTTCAACATCCCCACAATTTTACCTTTCTTCACCTGCCAAAAAGCATCGCCGCCAAACTGAAAATTACGGCGCTGTTGGTCGATGGAAAAACTGCCGACACCATCGATTAAAATCCCATCTTCCGTATCGGCAACCATCTCGGCTAAAGTGGCAGTATTACTGCCGGCATCGGGCCCCGGTTCCAAACCTAAATTGGGAATGCGCACCATCGGAACGCTCGACCAACTATCGGCATAAGCACAACCGTTGCTGCTGCTGCGTCCGAGGCGGTAAGCGGTCTCGCGGTCGGTGAGATAATCTACTAAAACCCCGTCCTTAACAAGATACCACTCTTGGGATTTAACGCCTTCATCGTCGTAACCTAAAGTGCTGCGACCGCCTGCTTGGGTCCGATCGCCTTTAAAATTCACCCAAGGCGCGGCATATTGCAGCTTGCCTAACTTATCGGTAGTCGCAAAGCTAGTACCAGCAAAATTAGCCTCGTACCCGTAAACCCGGTCTAACTCCGTGGGATGTCCTACAGATTCGTGGATGGTTAAATACAAATTAGTCGGCTTTAGAATCAGAGTCGAACGAACGCCGGACGGTCCTTTGGGGGCATGAACCTTTTCTAAAGCCTCCTCAGCAACCCGTTCGACTTGAGAGAATAAGTCTGCGGGGTTAATCTGTTCGTAACCAGCATTGAGGGGAGGGCGTTCGTAACCGCGACTTTGAGCGTCCCCATTAACAATAGCAGTACAGCTAAAACCGGCATAACTGCGGTAAATTGTCTGAGAAATGAGGGAACCTTCCGTGGAAGCAAAGGTCTTATCTTCTCGGTGGAACTTCAGAAAAGAAGAGGCTTTTTTAATGCCGCGATCGCCATAACTCAAAAGCTTATCGTTCAGACTAAGCAGCAAATCTGCTTTCTCGCCAACCGGCACCGTGAAAGGGTCGATTTTAATAGGCGTGATGTAAGAGTCGCGGTAAGTTTCCACTGGTACTAAACGCACGGGAGTTTGCTGAGTCAGACGACTGCCTTTCGCAATATCCGCCGCCAGGGCGACAATGCGGGCAATTTCTTCGGGAGTTTGGCGGTGAGAAGCAGCAAATCCCCAGGCACCGTCGAGGAGGACTCGGATGCCGAAACCGGAACTGAGATTGTCTGTAAGACTGTTAAGAGAGCGATCGCGTCCCCTCATCGAAGAAGAGCGATAGCTACACAAACGAATATCGCCATATTCGCAGCCCGTCCGGCGAATCAGATCCATAGCCAGGGTAGCTAAATCGGTAGTGGTTATCTTTGGAGGAGCTTGTACCATCAAGAGTTACTTATTTTCAGAGGTTTTCAAGGGGGGGCAAATTTTAATTTTACAGATTTCGCCCCTTCGATAATGTAAGGTTATCATACCGGACTATCCAATGGCGAGTTAATTTGCCAAAAGAGTGCTATTATCCAAAAAATTAACTTAAATTACCGATGACCCATGTCCGATCAAAACCGAAAAAAGACGTCTCCACTGAGAAACTTTGCTTTAGTAGGAGCGATCGCCACCAGCATCCTGCCCGCCATAACCGGGCCAGTCTGGGCGGCTTACTTGAGCAACTGGCGCTTCGACCCGCAGCAGCGACAGTTGGAATTTACCCTGCCGCCGGGGGTTACTCCAACTTATTCTTTTAGCAGCGAACCGACTCCCCGTTTAATCGTCAACATACCAAATACTCAGGTAGGAACCGATGTAACGGAGTCATATCCAGGCTTAGTGCGTAAAGTCAGCCTCAAAGAATTGGCTCCAGAACAGGCGAGAATTATTATAGAGTTCGGACCAGAAGTCGTTTTATCTCCCGAACTGGTACAACTGCAACAGGTAGGCGGGAATAATACCAATAGCTGGCTGTTGCGACCTTTAATCGCCCAAGGGCAAACTACAAGGGAATCAGTTGCCGTGCTTCAGAGTCAACCAAGGGGAGATCTGGAGGTAAGAGGAACCAGATCGCCTTTGTTCGAGTTACCGAATTCTGCGGACGGCAACGAAGAACCAGTCTTTCCTGATTTGCCCCTCGCTTCTAGTCCGGGGGAACCCCCGCAGGAGATATTGGTTAGCGGGGTTGAAGAAACTGTAACTTTTAGGGAGTCAAGTTTCGATCGCAATCTCCCTCCGTTCCCCGAACCTCAGTTTCCCAGTCGGGAATCAATAAGCTTGCCGCCCCAGACAGTCAGTCAAGAAATTGAATTCGGACGGCCTTTTCCCGACCCCGGTTTGCAGCGAGCGCCCTTACCGCAGCCTTTTCCCGACACCGGTTTGCAGCGAGCGCCCTTACCGCAGCCTTTTCCCGACCCCGGTTTGCAGCGAGCGCCTCAGTCGGGGAACCAGGGGGCGGTTCCCTTCGGACAACCTTTTCCTCAGTCGGGGAACCAGGGAGCGGTTCCCTTCGGACAACCTTTTCCTCAGTCGGGGAACCAGGGGGCGGTTGAGTTCGGACAACCTTTTCCAGACAGCAATTTTGAGCGATCGCTACTGGTACTAGAAGAAGGAGATACTCTGGAATTGGTGTATCCGCGAGGAGAAAATGTTGTTTTGCCAAGAGGGGTCGAATTACAGGAAGTATTGTTGTTGCAAAATCCCATTGTTGACAGAACCGGTTGGATCGTCGTTCCTGCTAAAACCCCGGTAATTGGGGGCTTTGAAAGCAGCCGTAACGGCAGTCGATTTATCGCGAGGGCTATTTATCTCTACGGTCGCAGCATTCCTATTGCGGGGCGATCGGAGATTATTGAAGGTCGGCGGCGAGTCGATCCCAAAATTTTAGCTGGTGCTAGTGCTGCCGGGGGTTTGGGGTTATTATTGTTAACCGGTAGCGGTTTGGGTTTATTGGGAGGTGCCGCAGCGGGGGCGGGCACTGTTTACGCAACTTCTCCTAAAGCGGTGACTCTCCAACCTGCCGAAGTTGTGGAAATTCGCTTGACCGACGATGTACCGCAGTCGGTGTTTTTGGGTAATAGGTAATGGTTGTTAGTTGTTGGTTGTTGGTTTTTGAGGAGCGATCGCTTTAGCGATCGTAGTAATCGCTAAAGCGATTCATATTTATAAATAGCGATTAGCGATTACTACGATCCTTAACAATTTAAAACCGATCGGTTTCGGGAGGGCTAATTCCCAGTCCTGGTTGGTTCAAAAATAGATTTTCTGCACTATCATTTTGATAAATGCAATCTATTTCTGGTTTGCCTTCCAAAGGACCGGTAAAACCAAAAGTATTCATCCTATTTTTACATTGGCGAACTTGTTCGTTAGAAATTAGTCTTCTTTGCTCTAAAATTGCCCAGTTATTGTTTCGCAAAACGCATCCAGGTTCTACAGCCGGTTGAGAAACATAGACATTAAAAGGGTTTAAAGTTAAAAATACCCGCAGATCCATTACTAAAGCGCTTGCCCCAAATTGAACGCAAAGTTCTGGGTTGGGGGCGCTACGATCTATAAATTCTCTAGAAGCAACGTTTTGTGGGGCGATATTGGCGGTTGAACTAAAAGCCATACCAGCGCCAATACCTAATAGAAAAACTCCCGCTAAAATTGCTAGAGTTGCGTAGTTAAAACCAGAGGGCTCGCCGGGAACTGTTCGACTTTTACGTTTCATAAAGAATAATGATTAATGATTTGCGACTTTAGATTACCTTCTACTTTTGATTCTATAGCAATCTTATTTTAGTTGTGGATTAGACCAGAGAATATGGCCAACTTGCTAAGGTTCCAACAGCTTTTCTAGGAGAGAGGGGCTTTAGCCGGACAAAAATGGCCTTTTTCTTTCCGCATTTTAAGGCCATTGTTTGGAAACGCCAATTTTTTTTTGGCCCTAAATCCTGGCATTTTTGGTAGCGGGTTGGGCGATCGGAGGGATTATTATGTTATAATCCCTCTGAGACTGGATTGCAAAAATCTAGGCGAAAATTCCTTTTACCAAAAACAACATTTTAGACCGCTTGTGTTGCTTCAAGTTAGGTCTAGCAACGAGCCGATCGCTCTTTTTAGAAATTTAAGATCGGCGTAAAAACAGTACATTATAACTAAATTAAGGAGAGGATAGAATAGTGTCTGTCGAGACT
>CALKCV010000568.1 GCA_938083405.1 uncultured Microcoleaceae cyanobacterium
GAGCGACTCTTAATAGCGGTCTTATCAACTATTGTATTAATTTTAAAAGAAGTTGTATTAACTTTTGTAAAGTAAGCTCGGATAAATATGAACAAACAAGGTCATCAACTGCGATTGGAAAAGGTAAACCAGACGACAAGACTCGGTACCGATTTACTAACCAATATTTCTTTTGGTGTCGATCGCGCAGAAAAGGTCGCCATTATCGGGCCATCGGGAGCTGGGAAAACTTCTTTATTAAGAGTGTTAAATAGATTAACTTCTCCAAGCAGTGGTTCTATTTATCTGGAAAAACGGCATTATCGGGAAATATCGGTGTTGGAGTGGCGGCGAGAAGTGACGTTAGTGCTTCAGGAGTCGAAATTGTTGGGGATGTCCGTAGGGGAGGCGATCGCCTATCCTCTCCAGTTGCGCGGTTTAAGGCAAGCAGAAATTTCGGAACGTATTTCCTACTGGATGGAAAAATTGCACGTTCCTCAAGATTGGTTATCGCGGACGGAGTTACAGCTTTCCGTGGGGCAGCGACAGTTAGTGGCGATCGCTAGGGCAGTGGCGATCGAGCCGAAAGTCTTATTATTAGACGAGCCAACTTCTGCCCTCGATAGCGCTAAAGGCGATCGATTATTAAAAGCGCTCCAGTTATTAGCAGACAAAGGCACAACCATATTGATGGCCAACCATCAATTAGACATTGCCCGGGATTTTTGCACCCGAGTCCTCCAGTTGCAGTCGGGGTTCCTTGTAGCGGACGTTCCCTCGAAGGAAGTTGACTGGGGCCGGTTGCGGGAAAGTTTAGTTGCCGCAGAAGTCAGGGAAACGGAGGAATGGAGTTAATAATTAATAATTAATAATTAATAATTAATAATTATTGAACTTCCATCCTCTGAATGGCTCAGAACCGTTAAACGCTCAAAAAGGAGGTTACATTCGTAGCAGGGCAAACAGAACGGAAACGAGATTTTGGCGATCGCAATTATTATTTATTCCCGAATGCTGTTGCCCCTACTGGTTGGTTGGGGTTTATTTTTTGATAAATCCTTAATTATTAATTGTTAATTGTTAATTGTTAATTGTTAATTGGGAACATTGTTAATTGCGATCGCCCTTAGTTTTTAGCTGCTGCCACTGCTGCCGGTTGGTGGTTGGCAGAATTTATCGACGGCCCGCCATCGAGTTTTTCTTTATTGAAGCGATAGCCCACGCTGCGGACTGTCTCAATGAAACTAGGTTCGTCGGGGTTTCTGTCTATTTTTTTGCGTAGGGAGAGAACGTGGGTGTCGATGGTGCGGGGGTTGTCGATGGCATCGGGCCAGGCTCGCTGTAATAGTTCGGAACGACTTAGAGGTATGCCTTCAGCTTGAGCTAAGACGTAGAGCAGACTAAACTCTTGGGGCGTTAAATCGATAAACGAATTTTTTAACCTCACGCGACGGCAGACCAAGTCTATGGTTAGGTCGCCATAATCGAGGTTGAAAAGTGGGATTATTTTTCTTTGGCGTCGCAATAGGGCTTCGACTCGGGCCAAAAATTCTCGAACCCCGAAGGGTTTGGCTAGGCAATCATCTGCCCCCGCTTTCAAACCGGCGACTATATCTGCTTCGCTATTGCCTGCCGACAAGATGAAAATGAGACTTTGTTGGTGTTGTTGAAGCCACTGACAAAATTCGAGACTATTTCCACTTGGGGGCTGGACTCCGAGAATTATGAGACTCGGCTGAATTTGATGCAATTTGTCTTTGGCGCTGCGGATATCCTCTGATTGGGATGTCAAATAGCCCTCTTGCTGTAGATGCCAGCCCAAGAGCGATCGCAAATGTGGATTTTCTTCTATTATTAAAATCCGAGAAGATTTCACTGTTTAACCTTTAGCAAAAAGTTATGATTGGTTCTTCATTAGTCTAACAAAAGTTGCTTCGGGTTTTTGTAACATCTACTACTTTAGCTTTTTCATTACTAGAGCGAGGCTGTCGAGCTATGCTTGTTAAAATAACATTGAATCAGTTTTAAGTCAAGAGATTGATAATTTTCGTTATAAAAAGAAACAAAAAGAGTTAAAAATTTGGTAGAGTAGGGGTAGTTGCGCGGTGGAGACACCGATCGCCTTTGATAAATTGTTTTAAAATGTTAAGTAGGCGGTCGTGGCCTAGATTTAATTTAGATGTAGAAAAAGTTGCTAACCCCAAAAATGTTCTTAACGGACAAACTGGAGCGGCTGGCTAAGATACCATCGAGCAAATTTGCTAATGTCACGATCCCCAACCCAACCAACTGTAATTAAAATTAGCTAAAAGTTAAAAAGAGGCCATCATGCTAACCGACACTCAAACAATCCGCCACTACCAAAAGTTAACCGATTCTTTAGTGGAAATGTGGAACCGGGGCTATCGCTATGATGACTTGCGGCTGTTTTTAGATGGTTATCTCGCAGCGCTAAGGCATAGCAATAGCTTAGAACCTTATCATATTCACCGATTAGAGGAAGAAACTACTCGCTACATTTACGACCCGTCTAATTTCGAAATGCCCCAGCCCCAAGTCCAGGTTGATTATTATTAGCCTTGCTGGGGCGATTTATTTATCTCCCAGATGAGAGTCCCATTGTAATTGATGGCAGCTTAGAGACTGGGTGCAGTTTTCTGGGTTGGTGGTGCTTCTTTTTCTTTTGCGAAGGCGAAATAAGTTATTAAGCCCAGGGACAACTTGCGGCGATCGCTATGAATTCTGACAGTAGCGATCGCCACCTATTACATAATTCCCAGACCTACTTTTTCTGGGATACTTTCCGCAGAATTATCGCGATCGCTCTTTTCCTCAGACAAAAACTCAGCAACTCGCCACAATAATAAATACCCCGAAGCATCAACAGTCTTCTGCGAAACTGCCAGGATATATCGACCGTCTGGACTGAACTTTGCACTAACAATTTCGCCGCTATTTTCGACGCGATCGCCCAAATCTTCGATTAATGTTTCTCCTCGGTGCAAAACCGCCACTGGTTCGAGAAATAAATCCCACAATCTCACCGTACCATCATTTAATCCAGCAGTCAAAATATAACGACCGTCTGGACTAAAATCTACAGTAGCGATCGCTCCAAAATCGTGTACTTTTTCCCGAACTTGCAGTTGCTTGCCGCTGTCGAAATCCCACAAACAGAGATCGCGCAGTCTGCTAAAAGCGATCGCTTTTCCATCGGGACTAAAACTTAAATTATTTCCCATATTGACCTCTGGGATGGTTTTCTTCAAGCTGCCATCCAAACGCCATACTCTTCCACTTCCATCCGTACAACTTGTAAGCAGAAAATTGCTATCTGGGGCAAACGCTAATGGCGGTAAAATTTCTTCTCCTTCCACCTGCAAAACAGCAATTTTATTACCTAGTAAATCCCATAATTCAACTGGTTCTTGACTTTCCTCGTCACCATAAAAAACAGCCCATTTCCTGTCGCCGCTTAGGCAACAATGAGGCATCATTTCTCTAATATAATAGCCATTTAATTTATTTTCTTCTCGGGCAAATCGCCACGTCGGCTGACGAATTGTTAGCAAATTATTACCAATTAAATCCCAAACCCTAAGCGTTCCATCCAGAGAAAACGTAAAAATAGCCCTGCGATCGGGAGTAAAATTAGCATTAATTACATCTCCTTGATGACCTCTCATAACTGCTAACTCTTCACCTTTAAAATTGCAGAGTCTAGCAGTTCCATCGGTTAAACCAGTAACTATTAACTGGCGATTTTGGTGGAAATTAGCCCCTAGGATCAAATGACCAAACTCGGATACATTTTTTAGGTCTTTATCTGCTTTTAATTCTGCAACTAAATCACCATATAAATCTAGTAATTGAGCCGTCCCTGAATTGGAAGTAACAATTATAAACTGACCGTTGGGGCTAAAATTTGCATCAATTCCACCGGCATTGAGGGCAACTTCTGTTAAGGAACAAGTATTCAAATTTGACATATTACTATTCCTCCGCTTTTGCTGAATTCCACTTAGCATCAGATTCTATTATAAAGGAATGTCTTGGAAAGGGTTATATATTTTTTGAGACAAAGACATTCTTGGTGGAGGCACATTCAAAATTAATTCGCGCAATGCTTCTCTGTCTGATTCTGATTCTTCTTAAAATCTTGTTTTCAATTAAAATCTTCTAAAATTCAGAAACCCGGTTTTTTCAAGCATACCGGGTTTCTGGGTTAGATTTGTTAAAAAAAACCCTATTTCTGAGTTATCGGTGAATTAATTGGAGCAAAGATTGAGTAATATTAAAGCGATCGCTCTTGTCAATCTTTGCTCTTTAACTTAAAAGATTTGTCAGAGCAGCAATTACATCATCTACTAATTCGGATGGAAGCTTGCACATTAACTCTGCTTTTCTTCCATTCCAGTCAAAAGATTTAACTTGGTCTGCCAATATTACTCCCGAAACTCCTAAACCTTCTGGAATAGGAATTTCCATTGGATACCCTTTAACTTTGTTAGTAATCGGACATACTAAAGCCAATCCTACCTTGCCATTATAACCTCTACCAGATATAACAATAGCTGGACGGCGACCGGCTTGTTCGCGTCCGACTTGAGGCATAAAATCTATCCAAACAACATCCCCTCGTTCGGGAATGTAGGAACCAGATTTAGTGGAGAACTTCACCATTTACCACCTCTTCCTCAAAACCAATTTCACCATGCAAATTTTCCGGTGTTATTCCGTCGAGCATTTCTTTGACTGTATGTACTTTCTCAACCAAAGGAGGGAGACTGCCAGCAATACATTTGAGCGCGAGCGATTCTACAGAGCGATCTTGGAAATCGGCAACTTCACTCAACTGCTGAAAGACTGATTCTGGAACCTCTAATGTCAGTTTTTTTGCAACCATATTTCACTAGATATTGATGGATGATGGACTTTGGAAATTTCTTCTGTCTAGTTTTTGGGTTTACATCTGTCACCAAAGTTAATTTACTCTAGCTTTGCTTGTCAGATTTTAACATAATAACACATCCAAGTAGGGGCAAAACAAAAGTATTAATACCTTAGTGGTTTGCCCCTACCAAAACCTACCTACTCGCCAAAACTTCCTCTGGTAAAACGCGATTTAACTTGCCGCTGCGATACCCCTCCAAATCTAAAGTAACATAGACAAAACCAAACCCTTGAAACTCCTCCACCAACTGCGGCAAATTAACCTGCAATACAAACTCTTTAATCTCCTCTGGTGGTAACTCTATTCTGGCAGTATCTTTTTGGGATCGCACCCGCAGATTCTTCCATCCCATCTCTCGCAACAGTCTTTCCCCCCTGCCGACTCTCTGCAATTTCTCCACCGTAATTTCTTCGCCATAAGGAAACCTCGAACTCAAACAAGGTTGGGCCGGTTTATCCCACCAGGGCAAACCCAATTCTTTAGCTAATTGTCGCACTTCAATTTTAGTAACTCCTACCTCCGCTAAAGGCGATCGCGCCCCCCTTTCCTTGGCCGCTTGAATGCCCGGGCGATAGTCTCGCAAATCGTCCGCATTCACTCCATCCACCACATAAGGATAACCCCTTTTTAAGGCCAAAGGTTTTAAAGTATCGTGCAATTCGCTTTTGCAAAAATAGCACCGATTTACGGGATTAGAAGTGTAATTAGGATCGGTCATTTCGTGAGTTTCTACTTCCTCGTGACAAATCCCAATAGTTGCTGCTTGGATGCGGGCATCTTCCAAATCCTCCGTTAATAAAGAAGGAGAAACTGCGGTAACTGCTAGGGCGCGATCGCCCAAAACATCCCAAGCTATTTTCGCTACTAACGTACTATCAATCCCTCCCGAATAGGCAATTAACGCCCTATCCATTTCTGCAAATAAACCTTTGAGTCGTTCCAGTTTTTCTGTTAGCATGGTATTTGTTTTTTTGTCAGTAGTTCGTAGTAATCGCTTTAGCGATTTAGATATATACATCTTGCAGTAGTTCGTAGTAATCGCTTTAGCGATTCAGATATCTGAATCGCTAAAGCGATTTGTTGGGTTTCGTTGCACTCCACCAAACCTACAATTATAGACGGAAGGGGGGTCGCCTCAAAACTCCCGCCGGGAAAAAACCCCGATCGCGATCGACAGCAACACCACGATATAAAGCAAAGCATAAACCGCATTAGCCGCCAAAGTACCCGCTGCGGGAATTTGACCGTAAATGGCATCGTTTTTAAAATCCAACCTCGCCAAATCTGGCAACACCACATAAAGCGCCTTCATAAAGTTTTCTATTCCCGCATTTTCGCTCAATTTTCCTAACTCTACTAAATCCCTACTTAAATTCCCCATCAAATAAACGCCAAAAGTCAATAAAGTAGCGAGTAAAGAACTCGTAAAAACCCCAAAAACAATCCCCACCGCCGTCAGCAAAGAGAATTGAAAAAAGAGGAAAAATGCCGCGATCGCGATACTGCCCGGAGGATAAGAAATTTGGCTAAAACTGAGAATAGCAAAATAAATTACAGTCATCGCCGCCACTAAGACAGCGAGGACTGCCGATAAACCGATGTGTTTGCCAATAATTAATTCCGTCCGACTCAGGGGTTTGGCAATTAGGATATAAACCGTTCGTTTTTCTAATTCTTTATTTACTAAACCGGTGCTGATAAAAACTGTCACCACTAAAGCCAAAGAAGCGATCGCTGCCAAACCCACATCTAAAATAATTTGTCTTTCCGTTTGGGCGGCGAGTTCGGGAATCAAACGGACTGCTGCTACCATTAATAAAGCAAATAAACCGATTAAATAAAGGACGCGATCGCGAATTACTTCCCAAAATACGTTAGTGGCGATCGTCCAAATTCTGCCTAAGTTCATATTTTGACCCCTGAATTTGTAACCGATTATGAGATAGGTGTTTCTGTTAACGCTTTCCGTTGCACCGGTCCGCATTCTACCATATTAACTATTCGCGGTAACTCTTGGCTAGTTTCTCGGCCGTTCGGTCTCTCCCCACTTTCTGGTATAGAAACCTCTCGTCGAATTTGACAGTTTTTGCTTAGATAATAACTTTCTTTTCCCGCTGTCGGTCCTTCCCAAATCAATTGCAATTCTATTTTATATCCAGAATTACTAGCAATTATTGGTGTTTGCAACAACCAGTATTTATTCTCTTTCGCCGGCCGCAATTCTTCCAAAGCTTTAAATTTCAAAGTTATTAGTTTCATTTTCATTTTTTCCACCGACATTTCCAACTGGCTATCTCTGATTTCCTCTTTCAATTTTTCCTCTATCAAATTCAAGATTCTGGCTCCCCTAGATTGATTAATCGAACCCAGTTTTGTTTTGGCTATAAAAGCACTGTTCCCAATATCCTCTTCTAGTAAACTTGGATATTCTATTATCCAATTTTCAACTATAAAATGAAAGCTCAACCAAGAAGTCAGCAGCAAATTAATTAACAAAATAAAACTAAAACGTTTTCTTATTAAACTCGAAGATTGCTCTACAGTTGCCCCATGTTGAAAAAATACAGTTAATTCCTCAATACATAAGGATATTAACGGCCACATAACTATGATGAAGGATTTAAGCTCTTCGGCAACATTTTCGTAGAAAAAAGCGGTTAGAAACGCTCCGGTAATCCAAGAACTGGGGTTAAAATTACCGATAAATAAGTGTTTCGATGTCAGCCGACCAATACCAATAGTTAAAAACAACCAACTCAATCTGCCGAAAATAGCGCTAATTTGGCGATCGTTATCCCCCCCCATATTTAGTAAGATAGAACCGAGCCAAAGCAGCAAAGCTACTAATAAGAATGTTTGCCATTGCAGAGGCTTAGTCGGAATGATAATTTCTTCTAGTTGTTTGAGTTTTTCTTTGACAAAATTCATAGTTCGTTTGTTTGAATTAACCAAATTAAGACAATTAATACATGACTTATAATGTGGGCTAAAATCGCGATGTTCGATTGGCGATCTTTAAAAGATTCCATATGCAAGTTAAATTTGAAAGAATCTTTTGCAGGCTTTTTATACCAGAAAAATTCTAATAACTGTATTCCTATTAATTTCAAGAGTAAAGAAATTAGAAAAAATAGTAAAAACGCCAGACTTTGCATCCAAGATAGCCCGCTGTTGTAGCCCAGAATAATGTAAATCATTAGCCTATCTAGGAGAACCTCTGGCAAGACACTTAAAAGCGATAAAAAGATACCCCATCCCATGCAAGCAGAAAAAAGATTTATAAAGGTTGCATATTCTACAGCAGTTTTATGAGGCAGTTTGAGTTGGAATTTAAAAATCGAAGCTTCGGTGGCGATCGCTACCAATAAAATCAAAGCTTGAAAAGTGATAATCTTTAGGGGGAGAATACTGAAATCCATTGCTTTTTTTTCTCCAAAAAATTAAATAATCGTCTCTTAAATTGCCTTGGAGATAGGCAACTAAAATAAGATATAATTGCTATCAAAATAGCCCACAATTTCGGTGAAACAATCATGAATAGAAACGGCATCGGCATCCGCACGGCACAACAAATGTCAGAGCGCATCGTCGGTCAAATACACGTTTACGATGGCAGCAGCAAAGGCAAGTCCCAGGCTGCACTGGGGGTAGTCTTGCGCTCCATCGGCCTTGGCATCCATTCTGAGTGCCCAACCAGAGTTTTATTGCTCCGATTTCTCAAAGGCCCTGGACGCTCTTACGACGAAGATGCCGCCATTGAGGCACTGCAAAAGGCTTTTCCTCATTTAATCGACCAAGTTAGAACCGGTCGGGCTGAATATTTTGGCCCCGATGAGGTCGTTCCCTTCGATAAAATGGAGGCCCAACGGGGTTGGGACGTGGCCAAAGGAGCGATCGCTTCCGGTCTCTATTCGGTTGTGGTCTTGGACGAACTCAACCCGGTATTAGATTTAGGTCTTTTGCCAGTGGATGAGGTCGTCCGTACTATTAAGAATAAACCAGAACACTTAGAAATTATCGCCACAGGCCGCGCGGCCCCACCGGCATTATTGGATATTGCCGACCTTCATTCGGAAATGAAACCCCAGAAGCACTCCACTGCCGAAGAATACGGGATTACGGGCATAGAGATTTATACTGGGGCGGGCAAGGGTAAATCTACTAGCGCTTTGGGCAAGGCTTTGCAGGCCATCGGTCGGGGCATCGGTCGGGACCAATCCCATCGGGTTTTAATTTTACAATGGCTTAAAGGCGGCATGGGTTATACGGAAGATGCGGCCATCGCTGCCCTCCGACAAAGTTATCCTCATTTAGTCGATCATCAACGTTGCGGCGGCGATGCTATTGTCTGGCGCGGGCAACAGAAGGAAATCGATTATGTCGAAGCAGAAAGAGGCTGGGAAATAGCGCAAGTGGCGATCGCTTCTGGTCTCTATAAAACTATTATTTTGGATGAATTAAATCCGACGGTAGATTTAGAATTGTTACCAGTAGAACCCATTGTCGAAGCTTTATTAAGAAAGCCGAAAGATACGGAAATAATTATTACCGGACGCTGTTTAAATCCGCCGGCTTATTTCGATTTAGCAGCAGTTCATTCCGAGGTTTTTTGTCACAAACATTATGCCAATCACGGCGTCGAATTAAAACGCGGTGTCGATTTTTAGCTGTGTAAGGTGCGCGCGGCGCAACTTATGTCAATTAACATTTGCCCAATTGATTCGTAGGGTGCTTCCTGGCACTTTACTATAAACTTTATCGGTAGCGCTAAAAATTTAGTAACTGGTAGTAATCCGGGAGCGCGATTTATCAATATAATTAGCGATTAGCGATTACTACGATCGCGGGTGCGCGCGGCGCACCTTACTACAACTTTATCCTACAATTCCCAATTACCAATTCCCCATTCCCCATTCCATGTGGAACTCTCCCCCAAAACAACTAACATTATCCGATCGCGATATTCACGTCTGGCGCGCTGACTTAAATTTGCCCCCAGAAGAAATAGAAACCCTGGCAACAACTCTATCTGCCGACGAGAGCGATCGCGCCAACCGCTTTCACTTCGAGAAGGATCGAAAACACTTTATCGCCGCCCGGGGAATATTGCGATCGCTCCTCGGCACTTATCTCAATTTACCCCCCTCCCAACTGGAGTTTGCTTATAGCGATCGGGGCAAACCTTCTCTTTCTGTGACTCTTCCTGCAAGTCTTTCTTTTAATTTATCTCACTCCAACGCTTTAGCTTTGTACGCCGTAACTAAAACGTATTCTATTGGTATCGACATAGAATATTTGCGTCCCATGTCCGATGTCGTACAACTGGCAAAACGGTTTTTTTCCCCCAGAGAATATGAAGCGATCGCTCAACTGTCTCCCCCAGAACAACAGCGGGCATTTTTTCAAGCTTGGACTGCGAAAGAAGCTTATCTCAAAGCAACCGGAGTAGGGCTATCTGGCGGTCTGGAAAAGGTAGAAGTATCCCTCGGTTCCAGAGAGGCTCTAAAGCTATTGAGTATTGATGGAGATTGCCGCAGGGCAGGCAGTTGGAGTCTCTATTCCGTTCGGTCGCGTCCAGATTATTTGGCTGCTTTAGCTGTGGAAAATAATAGTTGGAATTTGAGTTATTGGGATGTTTCTGCACAAATACTGCATTTTTTTTAAAAAACCGCCTTTATACGGATTCAAAAAAGCCCCGGTCGTTCGTAGTAATCCGGGAGCGCGATTCAGATATTGAAAAACCGCAGAGAAATTAAATTTCTCTGCCGTTTTTGGTGGTAGCTAGTAGGGTGCGCACCGCGCACCAGT
>CALKCV010000569.1 GCA_938083405.1 uncultured Microcoleaceae cyanobacterium
TTGGGAGAAACTTGGTTGGGGGCAGGTCGCGGCATCAATAATTCAATTATGTTGACTCTCGGTACCGGAGTCGGAGGGGCCATTATTCTCGACGGTAAGTTATTTGTCGGGCCTCGGGGGGCCGCCGGAGAATTGGGCCTAATCGTTCTCAACCCCGACGGCCCCGAATGCAATAGCGGCAATCGCGGTTCTTTGGAACAATACGCCTCGGTTCGGGCAATTCGTCGCGCCACTGGCAAAGAACCGCGAGAGTTAATCGATTTAGCTAAAGCAGGGGATAAAAATGCTTTAGAATTTTGGCAAAATTACGGGCGTTTGTTAGGAATAGGATTGACGAGTTCGATCTATATTTTGACTCCAGAATTAATTATTATTGGCGGGGGAATTAGCGCGGCGGCGGAGTTTTTTCTACCCAGTATTAAAGCGGAAATCGAAAGTCGAGTTTTATCTAGTTCTCGGATGAATTTACGAATTTTAGCCGCTCAATTAGGCAATCAAGCGGGAATTGTAGGCGCGGCTAAGTTAGCTTTTTCAATTATTAATTATTAATTGTTAAGGCAAAGAATAGCCCGTATTTTTCTTAATAAATCCGATCAAGGTTTTATATGCTTCTGAATTATGATGCGGGTTAATAACAATATCTTTCATGCTATCGGGCAACCAAAAAGTTATTCGCCCGTTGGATTCGCAAGCGAAAGAAGTAATGGAATTTAGGTCTATGTACCACTCGCTGCGATCGTAACTAATGCAAATCCAGCGATCGCGATCGCCAGCGCGAGTCATTCTTCTGGTTACATATTCTATTACTTGTTTGTAAGTATCTTCATAACCCCCAGCGTGGAGAATAATTGGCTGACTGCTATTAGGCAACCAAAAAGTTAACTTCTTATTAGGTTCGTTAGTAAAAGCACTAATACTATCGAGATCGATTAAATAGGTGCTTCTTTCATATAATATTTTAATCCAGTACGCCACAAGACCTCCTCAAACCTTTGATTCCTTCCAATCGATCGTAGTTTGGCAAGTCACCCGAGAGGTCTGCTCTAAAGAGTTTAATTTTTTAATAGGGAAAATTTCATAGCAACCGATGGCTCGTTTTTTCTTTACCATTGGCGAGTTACTCTACTTTATATTTTATGTTTTAACCTTGACGAGTTGCATCTAGGGTGCTGTTTGGGAAGCATATTTTTTCTACGGGCAAAGCATCAAGACGATCGATGTTATTTCCAACCAGAAATTTGTCGTCAAACAACTCACAACTCACAAAAAGCAACTCACAAAAAGCAACATTTTTTTTGCTTTATTCAAAATTGAGATGCACCCTAAGAATCTACCATTATTCCATTTTGCCTGCTAAATTCTGTATTATTCGACAGATCGTATTTGCCCTGGGCGATCGCCGTCTTTACTAATTCCAAAAACAATGGATGGGGGGAGCTCGGTCGAGATTGGAATTCTGGGTGAAACTGAGTAGCAATAAAAAACGGATGACCCGGCAATTCGATAATCTCCGCCAACCGACCGTCGGGAGAAGTCCCACTAATAACATAGCCCGTTTCTAAAAACAGATTGCGATAACTATTATTAAATTCATAGCGGTGGCGATGGCGTTCGTAAACTACTTCCCGCTGATAGATTTTAAAAGCCAAAGTGTCCGGCTGAAGGCGACAAGGATAAAGACCCAGGCGCATCGTACCGCCTAAATCTACTACATCTTCCTGTTCTGGTAACAAGTTGATGACGGGATGGGGAGTTGCGGGCTCGAATTCCGCACTGTTAGCTTCTTCTAATTCCCCCTCGTTGCGGGCCCATTCAATTACCGCGCACTGCATTCCCAAGCATAATCCTAAAAAGGGAATTTTGTTAATCCGCGCGTATTTAATCGCCGTAATTTTGCCATCTACCCCCCGCACTCCGAAACCACCAGGGACAATAATAGCGTCAACCCCTTCCAGATGGGATTCTGTGGCCTTTGGTTCCACATCCTCAGAATTGACCCAGCGTATATTGACATCTCTTCCGCAAGCGATCGCCGCATGGCGTAAAGCCTCCACCACCGACAAATAAGCATCGCTTAACTGGATATATTTACCAACTATGGCAATTTCCAGGCCTTGGTTAATTGTCTTCGAGACAATACCTGCGCTTTCTTCTCCTTCGGGACTCTTGGCATCTACTCCATCCCCAACCCGATGATAGAGACGATCTACTAAGGTTTGCCACTTACTCAGGTCTGGTTGGCGCGGATCCAGGTGCAGTAAATCTAATGCTTGGACTGCCAGTCCTTCCGTTTCCAGTATTAGGGGGACTTCGTAAATACTTTCTGCATCTCTGGAGGTAATGACGCATTCCACTGGTACGTCGCAGAAGGAGGAGATTTTTTCTTTGAGTCCCAGAGGCAAAGGGCGATCGCAACGACACACTAATATATCTGGCTGAATGCCGATGGAACGCAACTCTTTAACTGAATGTTGGGTTGGTTTCGTCTTCATTTCCCCCGCCGAAGCGATCCAGGGGACTAGGGTTACATGGATATAAATTACGTTATTGCGTCCTACATCTTTTCTAAACTGTCGAATTGCTTCTAAAAATGGTTGGGACTCAATATCTCCAACAGTTCCCCCTATCTCCGTAATGACAACATCGGAGTTAGTGTTTCTGGCCACGCGCTTGATTCGTTCTTTAATTTCATTAGTAATATGAGGGATTACTTGAACCGTCCCACCTTGATAGTCCCCGCGCCTTTCTTTATTAATCACGGACTGATAGATGGCCCCTTGGGTGACGCTATTGAGGCGCGACATCGAGGTGTCTGTAAATCGTTCGTAGTGGCCTAAATCTAAATCTGTTTCGGCCCCATCTTCGGTCACGAATACTTCCCCGTGTTGGAAAGGGCTCATTGTCCCCGGATCGACATTAATATAGGGGTCCAGTTTGAGAATCGATACGGAATAAGAACGCGATTTCAACAACCGACCCAAGCTGGCGGCCACAATACCTTTTCCAATACTGGATACCACTCCGCCCATTACAAATACAAATTTAGTCATTTTTAGTAGAACAGGCATCCTGCCTGTTATCCGCGTGGGTTGTTAATTAGAACGTTGTTTGTAGCAATCGCGAAGAGCGATTTTTCTTCTCCTTCGTAGCAATCGCGAAGAGGGATTTCCAACAACTTCCATCGGGGTCGCTAAAGCAATTGCTACAAACCACGCATTGTTAATTTAAAACTTAGCGCGAATGGTAAAATAATAATCCCCACCCGCTTCTAATTGGTAATCGTATGCTTCTAAAAACCGACCCAAAGGTTCTTGTATTAAAGCTCTCCCTCGGGACGGTTTTATTGACAAAGTTTTACCTTGTCGGAAACGCCATTGAAAATGCCACTCGAAGGAACCGGCAATTACTTCTCCTTCGATGGTGCCTTGTTGCCAAGATTGGCGAGTAACTCTTACCGTAGCTGTGGTTTCAGGCAAAGGTTTAGAACTCACAGTTAATTGTTAAATTATTATGCGACTGTTGTAGAGGCTCATTGCTTTTTCTATTCCTTCTCGCAAGCTCAATTCCATCGCCTCCACCACCAGTTCCAGAACTCTATCCATTAACTCGGTTTCCTCTGGGGAAAATTTTCCCAAGACATAACCAATAGTCTTTTTGTCGTTACCATCCACCGCAGCATTTTTAGGGCGGCCGATACCGATGCGAAGGCGGGAAAAATCTTTAGTACCCATAAGAGCGATCGCCGACTTCATGCCGTTATGGCCCCCTGCCGAACCAGACAAGCGCAAGCGAACCCGCCCCAATGGTAAATCCAGATCGTCATAGACGATCGAAACCGACTGGGGCGGCAATTTATACCAATCTAACACCGCCCGAATCGAACGGCCAGAATTATTCATATAGGTTAGAGGTTTGAGCAAACGAATTTTCTCTCCTGCTGGGCCTCTACCTTCTCCAAATTCCCCTTGAAACTTACGATTTGCTGATAGAGATACCTGCATACGGTCGGCCAGCGCGTCAATGGCCGCAAAACCGATATTATGGCGGGTGCGATCGTATTTAGGTTCGGGATTTCCCAAGCCCACAATTAACTGGGGAATTACCAAATTTTTTGCTTGGACTTCCTCCATGATTTATTAATTTATTTGAGATTTTAGCTATTAGAAGAACTAGAACTAGAATTAGCATTAGTATCTTCTTTTGAATTAACAGTAATTACAGGTTCTGGTTCCGGTTTCTGAGAAGGTTTTTCTTCTATCTGCTTTGCTTCGCGTTGAAACTCGTTTTCAAAATCCCGGGCCGCATTCTGAAAGCCTTTAATTGCTTTGCCCAAACTACTGCCTATTTCCGGCAGCTTTTTGGGGCCGAATACCAACAAGGCGATTACCAAAATAACCACCATTTCTGGGATACCGATACCAAATACGTTCATAGTTTTTTTCCTATAATTTCTTAAAGCGAGGGAATTGGGCATAATGCTTTTTGTATGTTAGCTTTTTTCGCTATTTACTTGCGTTGATGCCCAATTGCCCAGTTACTTACCTGGTTAGGTTAGCCCAATCTACATCAAAGCTCTCTAGCAACAGAGAAGAGTTGTAAATTTGGAGAATGATTAACAAAAAGACGAAGAACAAGCCAATAAAAACGCTCATTAATATCGTCGTGCCCCAACCCGGAGATACTTTACCATATTCAGAGTTGAGCGGTTTTAGGATCTCTCCCAGTACTGTCCTTTGTGGCATAATTTCCTTTTGAGGTATTTCTACAGAATTTTTTAATGTTTCGCCATATTATAAGTGGATAACGATCGCAATTTAACAACTAATATGGAACCTGCAACAGTTCTTAGCATTTCAATAGCAGTGATTGTCGTGGCCATCACTGGTTTCTCAGTTTACACGGCTTTTGGGCCACCGTCTAATAAATTAGCGGACCCTTTTGAAGACCACGAAGATTAAAGGCCAATTGTTTCAGTTTCCAAGCTGACAATGGCCTGCTGGGGGCATTTTGCTTCCCAGGCCATTTTAGTCAGCGAACATTTGGTGCATCCGAGAAAAGCAATTACTATGAATTTTTAATCAAGCTCAGACTCAGACTCATCCCGAGCGTGAGTTATGGAAGCAAGCTTTTCTGGGATGCTCCCGTTAAAATTTTCAGTAAATATAGATTAAAATACAACGAATTGCTGACCTCGGATTATAGGCAAAGCTATTAATGGGCAATACATTTGGACAGTTATTTAGAATTACAACTTTTGGAGAATCTCACGGTGGAGGCGTGGGGGTAGTCATTGATGGTTGCCCGCCGCGACTGGAAATAGACATCTCTGAGATTCAAGCCGAACTAGACCGCCGCCGCCCCGGTCAAAGCAAAATTACGACTCCGAGAAAGGAGACGGATACCTGCGAAATACTCTCGGGAGTGTTCAAAGGGAAAACTCTAGGAACTCCCATACATATCTTAGTAAGAAATAAAGACGCTCGCTCTCAAGATTATCAAGAGATGGCTGGGAAATATCGCCCATCTCATGCAGATGCAACTTATGAAGCGAAATATGGCATAAGAAATTGGCAGGGTGGCGGCAGGTCTTCTGCCCGGGAAACCATAGGACGAGTGGCGGGGGGGGCGATCGCGAAAAAAATCCTCAAACAAGATTGCGGTCTGGAAATTATTGGTTACGTCAAACGCATCAAAGATTTAGAAGCTAAAGTCGATACGAATGCCGTAACCAGCCAGCAAGTAGAGAGCAATATTGTTCGCTGTCCGGATGGGGCATTGGCGCAGAAGATGGTTGAGTTGATAGAAAGGGTGCGGGATCGGGGAGATTCTATAGGCGGCGTAGTCGAATGCGTTGCCAGAAATGTCCCCAAAGGTTTAGGAGACCCAGTGTTTGATAAACTAGAAGCAGATTTGGCCAAAGGGGTCATGTCTTTACCGGCGAGTAAGGGATTTGAGATTGGGTCTGGTTTTGGTGGGACTCTGCTGACGGGTAGCGAGCATAACGACGAATTTTACGCGGACGAAAGCGGTGCTTGGCGGACCAAGACCAATCGTTCCGGCGGCATTCAGGGGGGCATTTCTAACGGAGAAAATATTATTTTGCGGGTGGCCTTTAAGCCCACTGCTACTATTCGCAAAGAACAAAAAACCGTTACTTCTGAGGGTGAGGAAACTTTTCTGGCAGCTAAGGGACGACACGACCCTTGCGTATTGCCCAGAGCAGTGCCGATGGTAGAAGCAATGGTAGCTTTGGTACTGTGCGATCGCTTATTGCACCATCGGGCACAATGCTAACTCTAATATCAATGAACAATGAACAATTAACAATTAACAATTGGGTTAAAGGCTAACAACTATCGATCTGACTGGCGAGTGCATCTCTTGCCCTCTTTTTTTGACCCGAGTGGTCATTTAATGTGACTTGATATAAGAAAGGCGATCGCTCTTCAGAAGGTGCGTATAAACTAGAAATAATACCGCGCCATCAAACGCGGGTTGTATTTTATTCATTACAAAAGAAGCGCTTAAACATGGAAATATCTTCTTCTTCTACTGCCCCAACCATCGAAAAAACTCAAGAACCCGAATTATCCGAAGGTATGAGCGATTTTGTAGTCCAGTTTTGGGGAGTGCGCGGCAGCGTTCCGTCCCCTGGACAAGATACCATTCGCTATGGGGGCAATACTAGCTGCATAGAAATGAGAATTGCCGGCAAACGCTTAATCTTTGATGGCGGTACTGGCCTGCGGGTTTTAGGGGAAGAACTGATGCAGGAGATGCCAGTGGAAAGTTACCTTTTCTTTACCCATTATCACTGGGACCACATCCAAGGTTTCCCTTTATTTACCCCTGCTTTTTTGCCGGGCAATAAGTTTCATATTTATGGCTCTATCCCGCCGGAGGGGGAGTCGATGAAAAAACATTTCATCAATAGAGTATTACACCCAAATTCCCCAGTTCCTCTGTCGGGTTTGAAGGCAGATTTAAGATTCTACGAAATCTTCCCAGGGCAGAAGATGATGCTCGATGATATCGAGATCGAAACCGGACATCTCAATCATCCCAATAACGCTATGGGTTATAGAGTTACTTGGAAGGGACGTTCGGCGGTTTATTGCTCGGATACGGAACATTACCCCGATCGCCTCGACGAACACGTTCATTATTTGGCCCGCGATGCGGATATCCTGATTTACGATGCGATGTACACCGATGAGGAGTACAACAATCCTAAATCGTCAAAGGTTGGTTGGGGCCATTCCACTTGGCAGGAAGCTGTGAAAATGGCAGAGGCCGCCGGGGTCAAGCGAGTGGTGATTTTTCACCACGACCCTACTCACAGCGATGATTTTCTCGATGGCATTGCTGAAGAAGTTAAAGCAGTTGCCCCACAGGCAGTCATGGCCCGGGAAGGTTTGATTTTACCGGTAGGTTATTAATAATTAATAATTAATAATTAATAATTAATAATTGTTGGAAGGGTGCGCGGCGCGCACCTTACTTCTTCTAATACAACTGCAACAATAATTCCTTGCGATATTGCTTGGTTAAAGGATGTTCGTCTCCTAATAAATTAAAGATCGATAGCATGGCTTTTCTCGCCCCATCATCTTTGTATTTGCGAGTGGTTTCGACTGTTTCTAAAAATAATTGTAAGGCGCGATCGTAATCGGATTCTAAAGTTAAACGACAGGCCTCTGCATATCTTTTATCTAACTCCGTTTCCCCTGGATTTTCTGCTTCCTGTTTGAAACGAATCAATGCTTTTACTCCTTGGGCTTTGGAGTAAGCTTCTCGTTCGCTTGCTGGAATAGTATCTAATAACTTGGTTCCGTCTTCAAACCGATTTAAACTTATTAAAAACTTAGCAGCTTCTATGGTAATGTTAGGGTTGCCTGGGTACTTTTCAAACAACTCGTCGAAGAGTTTTTTTGCCTCCTTAGCGTTACCAGAAGCTACGGCAGTTCTGAGACTTTCTAACTCCATTTCTAAGCCAGATTTGAGGTTTAGTTGTTCTAGCATTTCGCGAATTTTTGGTTCTGGCAAAACTCCGACAAATCCTGGTAAGATGTCTCCTTGATTAACGATACGAACGTCGGGGACTCCTTCTACCTGATAAGAGTTCGCTAATTCTTGGTTTTGGTCGATATCTATTTTGCCTAATGTAAAGTCATATTCTTGTGCCAGCTTTTCTAAGATTGGCCCCAGCATTTTACAAGGACCGCACCAGGTGGCATAGAAATCTACTAAGACCGGTTTTTGATAAGATTCTTCTACTACTTCGGTGGCGAAGTTCTCGGAGTTGATGTCAATAGATTTTCCCATAAAGCTCCTTTCTAGCTGTTTTTTAGTATTATGCACGAGAACGGCAAAATTGGGATGGCTCTTTATGTTTGCCGATCGTTATTTCCCTCCCCTTCGGACTGCCTTTCTAAAATTAAATCCATTGCCAGGGCGATAATTTGCTGGCGGTCAATCATTTCTGCTATTTCTTCTGCTTCATAACGACCCTCGAAAGCTTCTAATGCGGATCTTTCGATCGCTAATTCGTAAGCATCAACGACGGTTTCTTCTAGCTCTTCTTCGGTTAAATAATTGCCTTTAGCTTTATGGCGTTTGTTACTGCGTTGAATCTGCTTTACAGAATTGCGAATCGAAAGCTGCCACGAACGAGTCAGACGTTTTTCTGCTTCTTGTTTGATT
>CALKCV010000570.1 GCA_938083405.1 uncultured Microcoleaceae cyanobacterium
ATTTTCTATTTTAATATTTATTTCATTGGCAGTCAGGAAGAAGTCAAGGAGAAAAATCGCTTATTTGTGTTTTTGGAAGATGTGACCGTAAGTCTTAATTTAGAGCAAGAATTAGTTCAAGCAGCGAACGAAAAAAGCTTATTATTGAGCGCTTTGTCTTCTTCAAAAAAATCTATAGATAAAATTATAACTTCAATGGTAGATGCTTTGTTAGTAACTACAGAGTCAGGGGTTATAAAAACCGTTAATAACGCTGCTATAGATTTATTTGGATATAGCGAAGAAGAATTAATAGGAAAGTCAATTTCTTTAATTATTGAAGACAAAAATTTTATAGCTCAATTTGTAGAGCAAAATTTTTTACAAGAAATAGGCATAGAAGAAGGAGAAATATTTCAAGATTTGGAAGTGGTTTGTAAGAAGAAAAACCAAGAAAAATTTTTTATAGAATTTTCTTGTTCGGTAATAAATACAGACCTAAAAGACGTACATAATTTTATCTACATAGGCAGAGATATTACCGAACGGATAGAAGATGCCAAACGTCTGATCGTTCAGTATGCTGCGGCTCGCGTTTTGTCCAATTCTTCTACAATATTGGAGGCAATCCCCAAAATACTTCTGGCAATTTGTGAAAGCTTGCGATGGACTTTAGGAGAATTGTGGATGCCCGATTTAGCCAAAAACGATCTCCCTTCTGGAGTGTCAACATCGCCGGAAAATTCAGAGTGTTTTTGCCCCAATTCTAATGGGGAAACTCCCTGGGACCATTGTCGATTGAGATGCATCCAAAGGTGGTGCAGGCCATCGGTTGTTATGCCAGAGTTTGATGAAATTACTAACAAAATTAGCTTCGCTGCTGGGGAGGGTTTGCCGGGCTCGATTTGGGCAACTGGTTCGCCACAGTGGATCGCCGATATTGCGGAAGATGCTAGCTTCCTGCGAAAGGCTCAGGCCCAATCGGCGGGATTGCACGCTGCTTTTGGCTTTCCTATTAGGGACGGCAGCGAAATGTTGGGGGTTATGACTTTTTATAATCGCGAGGTGCAGCAACCAGATAGGGAAATGTTACAAATGATGGCTGCTATTGGCAGTCAAATCGGGCAATTTATCAAACGCAAACAAGCTGAAGAAGAATTAGCTTTAGAACGGGAACAAACGGAACTATTATTACTAAATATTTTGCCAAAACCTATAGGAGAACGTCTCAAACAAGGGGAACATACTATTGCTGAATATTTTACTAACGTTACTGTTTTATTTGCAGATATCGTCGGTTTTACCCAACTGGCTTCCCATCTTTCTCCTATAGAGCTTGTGGATTTACTCAATAAAATTTTCTCTGAGTTCGATCGCTTAACTGAAAAATATGGGTTAGAAAAAATTAAGACTATTGGGGATGCTTATATGGTGGTGGGGGGCTTGCCAGTGCCGAATTCTAATCATGCCTCGGCCATCGCTCAGATGGCTTTGGATATGCAAGCTGCTTTAAGCATTTTTAATCGAGAAAATAATAAAAGATTTAGCATCCGCATCGGCATTCATAGCGGACCTGTCGTAGCTGGAGTGATCGGCCTGAAAAAGTTTATTTACGATTTATGGGGCGATACCGTTAATATTGCTTCAAGGATGGAGTCGCACGGTTTGGCGGGTAAAATTCACCTGAGCGATGCTACTTACCAATTACTTAAAGATAACTTTTGGTTTGAAAAGCGGGACAAAATTCAAGTAAAAGGAAAAGGAGAAATGACTACTTATTTCCTTTTAGATCGGAAAATCGAACGATCGAGGGCCAGCCGCATCGACGAGGGCAATTTGCACCCAAATATTCGTTTGGCAACTCAGCAGATGGTAGAGTTGATTAACGATAAACTCAGAGAAGATTAATTGGAGTTTGGTTTTTTTGGCCCAATAGCAAAGGGCCAAGGACTGTCCAGTTAATTGACCGATCCAAACCGTCTATTAATTTTATTGCTAAAAATGCAGTTCCTTTTATCCCTCATCGCTACTTTGGTTGCTTTCTCCATCGCTTTGGTCAGTTCGGACGTGGCAGGGCAAAGAAATGGCCGTACTCTCCGAGCGATCGCTCTCTTAATCGGCTCTTTGGCTGCCATTGCCTCCATTTATCAGTTTGCCAGCAGGTTTTTAATTGCTATCCCTGCGGGTAATGTTGGTGTTGTCGAACTATTCGGTCATGTTGACGAGGAGCCCCTTAATCCGGGTTTACACGCAGTAAATCCTTTCGCTAAGGTGGTAACGTTTTCTACTCGCATGAAAGATATTAAAGAAAGTGTCAGCGTCACTTCCAAGGAAGGCTTAATTTTCACGATGGATGTCAGTTTGCAATACAAACTCAACCCGTACAAGGTTGGGAACGTTTACGAAAATATTGGCACTGAGGAAGAAGCGATCCTCATTTCCCGATTTCGCTCTGCCATCCGTCAAATTATCAACAATTACGAGTCTCAGGCTATTTATAGTCGAAAACAACAGGAAATTACTCAGCGACTTTATCAAGAAATGAGCCAGGAGTTGTATCCGTTGGGTTTTGTGACGGAGGAAGTTCTCTTAAAAGATATAGTTCTACCGAAAAACCTCCAAGCGGCGATCGAGCAAAAGCTTAAGGCCGAGCAAGAAAGCGAACTTATGGAGTTCGAGCTCGAAAAGGCACGCCAAGAAGGGGAACGTAACAAAATCGAATTGCAAGGTATCGCCGATATTCAAAAACTGCTTTCGAGAGATATGGCTGAGAAGGTTTTGGAGCTCAGAACTATGGAAAGCAAACAGAAATTACCCGCATCCCAAAATACTAACGTGATTATTATTGGTGCGGATGAAGACAAGTTGCCGTTGTTTTTGCAGCAAGGACTGGTTGAAGAAACAGAAAAGCCCGAGGAAAGAGATATTAGCGATCGCGACTAATTCGTTATTTTTTTCCAAACGCGGTATTTTTTCGATAAGAATTGCGAGGATTAATTATGGCTTTAACAGCTTCAACTATGCTGGAGTTGGGAACTCCTGCGCCGGATTTCCAACTACCAGATGTTGTTTCTCTTGAAACTATTTCTCTATCTACTTTTGCCGGCAAAAAAGCACTATTTGTGATGTTTATTTGCCAGCATTGTCCTTTTGTGAAACACGTTGAAAGGGAACTTGCTAATATTGGCAAAGATTACCTTTCGTTAGATGTAGGAATGGTGGCAATTAGCGCTAATAATGTCGAGACTCACCCGGGAGATGCCCCGGATAAGCTTAAAGAAATGGCATTGGAATTAGGCTTTAATTTTCCTTACTGTTACGACGAAACTCAGGAGGTGGCTAAGGCTTATACTGCTGCTTGCACTCCCGACTTTTTTGTGTTCGATCGCGAGTTGAAATTAGCATATCGCGGTCAATTGGATGAGAGTCGTCCCAGTAACGATAAACCCGTCACGGGTAGCGACTTGCGGGCTGCTTTAGATGCGGTATTAGCGGGTAATTCTCTTAAGCAGGAACAAAAGCCGAGCGTCGGTTGTAATATTAAGTGGATACCGGGGAACGAACCTTCTTATTATGGTTAGTTGGGTCTAAATCTAGAATAAAAATCGGAGGGAAGAGGGAAGAAGCAGTGCTGAAAAGCCTTCTTCCCTCTTTTTTATTTTCTGGTAAGATGGAATTAACATTATTCTGGATTAATGTAATATTAAGGAGCGATCGCGATGACGATTAATCTAGCGAGATACCAAATCGGCGAGCTTATTTACAACGGCACTCGCACTCTGGTTTATCGAGGAGTAAAACTTGATGAGCGCTTAAGCGTAATCCTCAAAAAGCTGGGTCCTGAATATCCAACCTTTAACGAATTATTGCAATTTCGCCATCAATACGTCCTCACTAAAAACCTGGATTTACCCGGAATAGTTAAACCAATTTCCCTGGAAAAAGATGGCAACGGTTATGTCTTGGTAATGGAAGATGTCGGGGGAATTTCTCTGTCGGATTATTATAGCGGTCCCTTAAATTTAGAAGAGTTTTTTAATGTCGGGCTATCTCTAACTAAAATCCTCGCAAAACTGTATCGAAATCGCGTCATCCACAAAGACATCAAACCTGCAAATATCTTAATTAACCCAGAAACTAAAGAAATATTCCTCATCGATTTTAGCATATCTTCGCTGCTACCGAGAGAAAGCCAAGAAATTCTGAATCCCAACGTTCTCGAAGGCACTTTAGCCTATATTTCTCCCGAACAAACCGGACGGATGAATCGAGGCATCGACTATCGCAGCGATTTTTATTCCTTGGGAGTAACTTTCTACGAACTGTTAACGGGGGAAGTTCCCTTTACTTCCAACGAGCCGATGGAATTGGTTCATTGTCACATCGCCAGGATGGCAAAACCGCCCCATCTGGTTAAAGCCGACATCC
>CALKCV010000571.1 GCA_938083405.1 uncultured Microcoleaceae cyanobacterium
ATTATTAATTATTAATTATTAATTACTTATAAGCGCCGTCCCCGATTCCATGGACCCAAATCAACTCCAAACTGCTATAAGATGGGAATCATTAACACGCCAATCTCCCAATGCAAGCACAGGAACTTTTACAGCGCTACCAAAAAGGAGAGCGCAATTTTGCCCATGCGGACCTAAGTGGCGCTCGCCTTAGCGGTGCCAATCTCCGGGAAATCGACCTCGCGGGGGCCAATCTCACCGGTGCGAGTCTCAGTTGGGCATTTTTAAACAAGGCCAACCTCACAGGTGTTTGCTTGCGTCGCGCCGATCTCCGTAACGTTCTACTTACCGGTGCTAATCTTAAAGATGCCAATCTCAGCGGGGCCAATCTTACGAAAGTGGATTTGCGCCTGGCCCAACTACAAGGTGCGGACCTAAATTGGGCCACTTTTAAAGAAGCAGACTTGAACGGCGCAGACCTAACAGAGGCCAAATCAGACCAAATCAATTTAGAAAAAGCCAAGCTGGATAATGCCAAATTAATAGGCGCGGAATTAATGGAAGCAAATCTCCATCGCGCCAGTTTAATTGGGGCGAATTTAAGTAATGCTAATCTGCGAGAAGCTAACCTAACAGAAGCCAATTTAAGAGATGCTATTTTAATAGGTGCAAATTTAACCGAAGCAGATCTTAATGGCGTTACTTTGCGCGGTGCTAATTTGAAGGAAGCAGATTTGCATCGAATTATTTTAACTGGGGCAGATCTAACCGAAGCAATTCTCGACAGTGCGGAGCTAAGTCGAGCTAATCTTACGGCAGCATATTTGCTAAAAGCTAGTTTTAAAAACGCTCATTTATTAAGAGCTAATCTACAAGATGTTTATTTATTATGGGCTGATTTAAGCGAAGCCAATTTGCGGGGTGCGAATTTGCGGAGGGGCGATTTGAGTGGAGCTTATCTCAGCGATACTAATTTGAGCGAAGCAGATTTAAGAGAAGCTTATTTACTTCAAAGTCGTTTAATTAGAACTAATTTAGAAGCTGCCAAGTTAACTGGCTGTTGCATTTATGACTGGCAACTTGAAGATGTAGAATTATCTAAGGTAGATTGTCGTTTCGTTTATGCTAATTTTAATTATAATACTAAAAGTCCGACCAATCGCTCCCCAATGGACCGCGATTTTGAACCAGGGGAATTTGGCGCTCGCTATGAAAAGAACAGTTCTATTATTGAAGTTTATTTTCCTGAAGAACTTAATTGGGAAGCTTTGGTGTTTACCTTGGCTTATGTAGAGGCAGAAAGTCACGACTTGAGTTTAAAGATAGATTTTTTTGAGTCTAGGTCGGAAAACAATTTCCTGCGACTGAAGACAGATTCTTTGGTGAATTCGAAAATGCTATCGGAGCAAATCTTAACTCTCTATCGAGAGATGTTGCAGCGAGTTTCAAAAAAGCGGAAAAAGATTTTGGGTTTGCTAGAGTTTTCTCGTAGCGATGAAACCGAGGAAGAGTTAGACGGGGATAGCGATCGAGCGAAAGCGGAAACTTCCACTGAGAATACTGCTCCCAAAAGCAAAGAAGAAAAAACCAGAGACATATATAAAGAAGTCTCTCGCCAGATTAAGTCTATCGTCATGTTTCAAGTATCGGAAGAATTTGTTAATAGCGTGCAAAGATTGTTAAATTATTTAGAGGACCAGGGGGTCTCTACTGAGGCAATTCAACAGAAGGTTATTACTCAAGTTATTGTCAAACGCGCCCAAAAAGATAAGACTTTTTGGGAGCAGTTATTGAGATGGGAAAAAACAGCGTCGGAGTCTGCCCGGGTTTCTATGGTAGGGGAGGCGGTCCGTTACGCGATCGCTATGTTGTGGGAGCAACAGTAGAGTAATTAATAATTAATAATTAATAATTAATAATTGTCGTACGTTGTCGTCGCGGGGCGATAAAGGGTTAATACAGGCCCGGTCCGCTCATAAATTTGTGTTTTAATTCCGCCTGCACAACTACTTAGGTCTGTGCTTTTTTCAATTTTTCAACCCCCCTAAACTCTCATTTTATCTTTGAGGCGATTGATATTTGCTGGTACGAGATTTAATTTCTGCTTCTGCTTCGAGTTCTTTATTGAGGAAAAAGTTAAGAAAAGTCCTAATAACGGCGATCGCTCCCAATTTCCCCAAAGCTTGAAAGGAGGGAGCAACCGTAGTTGACAAAATATCCGCCGCTAACTGAAATTCTAAAGCTAAAGCTAGCCAAGTGCCAAAACGCAACCGAATGTCTAAAAAAGACAATTCACGGCGACGGCGAGTAATTTGAGCGATCGCCATTTGCAACGTTGCTATTAAGCCTAATAAAATACAAACTACCGATACAGATTCTAAAGCTATTTTTAGGATACTGACAACTAAAGCTAACCCATCTTCTAAGTGTTCGATCCACTCCATTGACTGTTTTCTCTAATAATTGAGTATGGAAATTCATTTTAGCAGATATTGACTTTAGGAAGCCTGGCTACCAAGGCACGATTAAGTAATTAATTATTAATTACCGCTCGTTGCTAGTTGAATACGCTTAATTTCAACTCCCGCGACATCAATTCCAGTAAAAACAATCCCCCTACTGAATTTCCTTCTTTATCCAAAGGCGGACTATAACAAGCGATCGCCCCTTCACCCGGTACTACTCCTAACATCACTCCGCTAACTCCCGACTTGCAGGGAATTCCTATCTTAACGGCATAGCGGGCCGATGCTTCGTATAAACCACAAGTTGACATCAATGCTTTAACTATAAGAGCGTATTCTTGCCAGCCGGGGCCCGGGGGTTTTACTAACAAGATTCCCAAATTGGCTAAGTCAACAATGTTGGCAGACAAACAACAGATCCGCTCGTAAGTATCCAGGGCAATTTCCCAGTTTTTAATGTAACCCGATTCTGCTAAGATGCTGGCAATAGTTCTATTGCGTTGGTTCGGTAAAGATTTTACCGAAGTTAACATTAATTCATCTAAAGATAACTGACAGTTTGCTTGTTTGTTTAGCCACAAACGCAGTTGTTCGCATTTTTCGATCGCGCTGCTACCCGGTAGTATAGAAGCGAGGGCGATCGCGCCACTATTTAGGGTCGGATTTCTCGGCCATCCTTTATCTTCTTCTAATTGAATTAAAGAATTATATGGCTTTTCTGTCGGTTCGATTCCCACGGTTTTAAAGACAGCATCTTCTCCTAATTCGCAGAGCAAATTAAATAAAACAAAGGGCTTAATGGCGCTCATTAAAGGAAATTTAAGATCGACATTTCCTCCGGTGCATATTTGACCGGAAACTGTTTGAATAGAAACAGCCAGCCAACCTGGATTAGCTTCTGACAAAATGGGAATATATTGAGGAAGCCGTCCGAAATTAATCCTGTTTTTTGCCAACAAAACCCAGGTTTCTAATTGCTTTTGGTTAATAGCTTCTAATCCAGTTTTTGCTTTATTCATAATCGATTTAATTTCAATAAATAGAAAAGTGGCAATAGGCAATAAGGTCGTTAAATTATGACCCATTACCCATTACCGTTTTCCCCATTACTCATTATCGCCATTTAAGGATAAAAACACAACTTAGGCAAGCCCAAAGTTTCATCCCATCCCATCATTAAATTCATGCATTGAACCGCTTGTCCCGCTTGACCTTTCATTAAATTGTCAATAGCAGACATGACAATAACGCGATCGGTGCGGGTATCGACTTCTATGCCCAGATAGCATAGGTTCGTACCGCAGGCCCACTTAGTTTGGGGATAAGTGCCGCTTGGCAACACCTCTACCCAGGGATTATTACGATAAAATGCACCATAAATCGTTAGTAAATCTTCTCGCACCAATCCAGGATCTCGCAGATTGGCATATACTGTAGCTAAAATCCCCCGTACCATGGGCATTAGGTGGGGGGTGAATTGCACTTTGACGTCAAAGCCGGCAAGGTTGCTGCAGGTTTGTTCTATTTCTGGAGTGTGTCTGTGACTGGCTACTCCATAAGCTGCGATCGAGCTATCGGCTTCCGCTTGTAATAAATTGATAGCAGCTTTACGTCCTCCCCCAGAAGTGCCGGACTTGGCATCGATAACGGCGCTTTCCGGTACGATCAGGCCTTGTTTGAATAAGGGTGAAAGCGCTAATAAACTGGCGGTGACGTAGCAACCGGGGCAGCCGACGAGTTGCGCTTTGGCAATGCGATCGCGATATAGTTCTGGCAAACCATAGACGGCGGTGGCTGCCGTTTCTAGGTCCGTGCGATCGCCCCCATACCAAGCTTGATAAGTTTCTAAATTGGCAAATCTATAGTCTGCGGACAAGTCCAAAACTTTACATCCTTTCTCCAGTAGCGTCGGTGCCATCTTCCAAGCCAGACCATTTGGCAGGGATAAAAACACCACTTGGCATTTGCTGGCGATTAGATCTAGATCTATGGATTCTACAGTTAAGTCCACGCTATGGCCTAAATGCGGATAAATAGAAGAGAAAGATTTCCCGGCGCTACTATCCCCGCCCAAATAAACGACCTCGGCATTTGGATGATCCTTGAGAAGTCTGACAAGTTGCACGCCGCCATAACCCGAAGCGCCCACAATACCTACCGAAATCGGTGCTACATCTCCCATAATTTTTAACTCCTAAGTAAATTTTACTACCAGATTTATTAACTTTTGCTGCATTGTAGTATTAAATTTCGATTTTGGTGTTATAGAAGGATTTTTATT
>CALKCV010000572.1 GCA_938083405.1 uncultured Microcoleaceae cyanobacterium
GTTTACTCAAATAACGATTGCAGAAAATGACTTAAAGCTGATAACATTTGAACCAGAAGAGGAGGTAATTGTCAAATGGATAAACTAGCTAATTACAGTGAATGGGTGCAAAATATTCTGGGAGAATACGGTCAATATAAACCGTCATCTCCAGGTTTAGAATATCAAGCTATTTTCGACACGGAACGCGGACACTATCAAGTAGTAAAGTTTGGTTGGGAGGGCAGAAAATACGTTCATTATTGCTTGATTCATGTTGACATCAAAGGTGACAAAATCTGGATTCAATGGAATATGACGGAGATAGACATTGCGGGGGAATTAGTAAAAATGGGGGTTCCCAAACAAGATATTGTTATTGGCTTTCACCATCCTTTTCTGCGTAAATTAACAGATTACGCTGTAGGATAATAAAGAGTAGTAATGGGTAATATAGCAATCCAAAACGATTCGCTAATCTTACGAAACCGGGTTGGAAAAAAAACCTGTTTCAGGTCCGCGACTGTATCTTAACTTCTGCGCGGATTGCTATAGTAATCCTATTTTAGCGATGTTTAGAAAAACCATAATTTTTGATAGAGGAATGCTTTCCCCCAACTATAAGTCTCATTTAATGGCATTTAATCTACTTTGTCAAAGGTCATAAATCGTTGATAATTGCCATAGAAGGATGGCAGCATAATTAACTTTTTTCCTATAACTAATAAATGAGGTGAAATAATGTCATTAGATTGCGAACTCAGGACGGTCGCAGATTTGCAACCGCAGGTAGAACAGGCCGTCCCTGCCTGTTGGGTATGTCATGAATTTTGCGAATGGTACTTATAACGTACCATTCGCGATTTATGACCAATTGAAGAGTGCGTTATTCCCAATTAAAACAAGAAATAACGCTGGGCCATCGGTAAAACCGTCGCCGGTTCGCAGGTCAATAACTCCCCATCTGCCCTGACTTCGTAAGTTTCTGGGTCCACTTCTATGCGAGGCAAAGCGTCGTTTAATTTCAAATCCCGCTTGCCGATATTCCTGGTATTAGAAACAGCCACCGTGGGTTTATTTAACTTTAACTCCGAGGCAATATCTCGGTCTAACGCAGCTTGAGAAACAAAAGTTAAAGAAGTAGCAGCGATCGCTCCTCCAAAACTAGCAAACATCGGTTGCATGTGTACCGGTTGCGGGGTAGGAATGCTGGCGTTGGCGTCGCCCATTTGCGCGTAAGCGATCGCCCCTCCTTTGATAACTATCTCCGGTTTCACCCCGAACATCGCCGGTCGCCACAAACACAGATCCGCCAATTTCCCCTCTTCCACCGAACCCACATACTCGGCGATACCGTGAGTAATTGCCGGGTTGATGGTATATTTGGCGATGTATCGCCGGGCGCGGAAATTGTCGTTTTCGCTCAGATCGGGATTTAATCCCGGGAGGAAACCGCGCTGGACCTTCATTTTATGAGCCGTTTGCCAAGTTCTGATTATCACCTCTCCCACTCGCCCCATTGCCTGGGAGTCGGAGGCGATAGTGCTAAAGGCGCCCAAGTCGTGCAAAATATCCTCCGCAGCGATAGTTTCGCGGCGGATCCTGGACTCCGCGAAGGCCACATCTTCGGGAATAGAGCGATCGAGGTGGTGGCAAACCATCAACATATCCAGATGTTCCTCCAGAGTGTTGAGAGTGTAGGGGCGAGTGGGGTTAGTGGAGGAGGGCAAAACGTTAGCTTCGCCGCAGACTTTAATAATATCTGGGGCGTGTCCGCCGCCGGCGCCTTCCGTGTGATAGGTATGGATGGCGCGGTTTTTAAAAGCGGCGATCGTGTTTTCTACGAAACCGGCCTCGTTGAGAGTGTCCGTGTGAATGGCAACTTGCACGTCGTATTCGTCCGCAACGGTCAAACAAGTATCGATCGCCGCCGGCGTAGTGCCCCAGTCTTCGTGCAACTTCAAACCCATGGCCCCCGCTAACACTTGTTCCACGATCCCTTGGGGCTGGCTGCTGTTGCCCTTGCCCATAAAACCGAGATTGATCGGGAAGGCGTCTGCCGCTTGTAACATTCGGTGGATGTGCCAGGGGCCGGGGGTGCAGGTAGTAGCGTTAGTGCCCGTGGCCGGACCGGTGCCGCCGCCCAACATAGTAGTAATGCCAGAAGCGATCGCCGTTTCTATTTGTTGGGGGCAGATGAAGTGGATGTGGGAGTCGATGCCGCCTGCGGTGAGGATCGTGCCTTCCCCGGCAATGACCTCCGTGCCAGGGCCGATGATGATATCTATATTATCTTGGATGTAGGGGTTGCCCGCTTTGCCGATTTTATAGATTTTGCCATCTTTTATGCCGATATCCGCTTTCACGACCCCCCACCAGTCGAGAATGAGAGCGTTAGTAATAACCGTATCGACCGCGCCATCAGCATTAGAGATGGGAGATTGTCCCATGCCGTCGCGGATGACCTTGCCCCCGCCGAATTTCACTTCGTCCCCGTAAGTGGTATAGTCGCGTTCGACTTCGATAAAAAGATCCGTGTCCGCCAGACGGACGCGATCGCCCACCGTAGGGCCGTAAGTTTCCGCATAAGCGCGGCGATCCATTCTGTAAGCCATTTTAGTTTAGTTTAGGTTGATAGATCGTAGTTTATAACAGATCCGGTCGATTTAGAGATTTTCAATAAATTCCACATAAGGTTTAAAAGATTGGGGACAGCGATCGCTTATTTGTTGATAGTCGGCCTCTTGTAATATTGAAGTTGCATCTCTTACTTCTTTGTATTTTTTACCGCAACTCTCAAACAGTCTTTCGACTATGCGCTTTGGCGGCAAATCGTGATTTTGTTCTTCCACTGGAGTTTGCCACGAAATCTTAAAAGATTTAACGCCCAAGTATTGTTTTAACCGTTCTTCAGCAGCGAGAATTAATACCTCTAAATCGTGTTGAAAACAGAAGACTTTAAATCTTTCTCGAAATCGAGAATCGTCTGCTAAACCTTTTGCTTCCATAGCGCGAGAAAACCTTTCCATTATTCCTCTTTCCAATTCCGCAAAAGTTTCATGGGGAAACCCTTTATTTTT
>CALKCV010000573.1 GCA_938083405.1 uncultured Microcoleaceae cyanobacterium
GAAGAATCAACTAAGGCATTCATAGCATTAGTTAAAATATTCATAAAAACTTGATTTAGCTGACCGGCGAAACAAGTAATTGGTGGCAAATAATCATAATTTTTGACTATTTTTATTTCTCCTGAAATCCGATTTTTTAGAAGTAAAAGAATACCATCTATCAGGGCGTGCAAATTTACTGGCTTGGGATGAATTTCATCAAGATAACAAAAATTTTGCAAGCTACTTGCGAGCTTAGTCAACCGTTCCGCTCCCGATTTAATACTAGCAATAGTAGCGGGAAAATCCGCAAGTAAAAAATCAAATTCGATCTCTTCTTTTAATGCTGTAATTTCATTTGGAGCTTCGGGCAGAAGCGCTTCATAAGCAGATAACAACTCCAGCAAGCTCTCGCTATAGGCGCTCAAATGAGTTAAATTACCCCAGATAAAGCCGACTGGGTCTAATATTTCGTGAGCTACCCCATCTACCAAGCGCCCCAAACTTGCCATTTTCTCTGTTTGAATCATTTGAACCTGGGCCCGTTCGTAGCGTACTTGAGTTTCTATACCCCGGATTTGCCAATAGGTAATATTCAATTTATGCACGTCTAATAATTTATAGCTCCCAGGCGAAGATTCTGCCGGAGGCGAGGCTACATTTCCTCGGACTACAATTGGTTCTGAGAGTAATTCGGGCGATCGCCGCAACCCCAACTGCGCCGCCGACAAAATCTTTTTCGTCTCTGGCAGGACTAACATCTCGGCCCGTGCATAACTGTGGAGTACCTCTAGAGATTCGTTGAAAAATAACTCGATGCCTTTGGGACGAATTAACAATTCTGAGAGTGTCCGTCGGGAAATCATCCCCACAAATTGGCCTTCCTCGACCAAAATGACCCCCGGCACCAAGGGATATTTATCAAAAATTCGAGCCACGATTACCACAGGGCAGCTTAATTCGGCCTGAAAATCATAAAGGGGCAAATCTGCTAGAGTTGACCCGGAATAAAGGTCGCGATCGCTCCCTTCTGACAAAATTGGCCCTGATATTCTGGAATCGAATTTATTTTCCACGGTAACTCAGACTTTCTAGCAACCACCATTTACTAGCATAATCAATAGTCCGGCTAGAAACAAACAGCGTTACCCGAGCTCCGCAGAATTTTCACCTTACTGGCAACAGGATTTCAAATTCAGTGCCGATGCCAGGGGTTGAGTGGAACTTTAACTGCCCTTGATGCTTTTCGGTAATAATTTGATAGCTAATTGCCAAACCCATGCCGGTTCCCTTGCCTACTGCTTTGGTGGTAAAAAAGTTTTCAAAAATCTTACTTTGAGCTTCTTTTGGAATTCCCGCCCCGTTGTCTGCTATGCGAATTGCTATATATTCTTTGCACCTGACTTCTGTGGTGATGGAAATAGTAGAAGAAGGATTTTCCTCCATGGGGATTTCTTCTAAAGCGTCGATGGCATTACTGAGAAGGTTCATAAATACCTGGCTTAGTTGACCGGAATAACAAGATACAAGTGGGATTTCTCCGTAGTTTTTAATTACTTCGACAGCACCTTGTTTGAGGCTATTTTTGAGAATCAAAAGGGTACCGTCAATACACTGGTGGATGTTTGCTGCTTTGGGCTTGCCCTCATCCATGTGAGAAAAGTTTCTCAGGCTGCTAACTAAATTATTTAATCTTTCTGCCGATATTTTTACACCTTGAATTACCTCGGGTAAATCTTCTTGTAGAAATTCCCAATCAATTGAGTCTTTTACTAATTCTATTTCGGCAGATTTTTGAGTATTTTCTGTTTCGTAAGCTGATAAGAGTTTGATGATGTCTTGATAGTAATTGGAGAGAAATTTGGTGCTGCCTAAAATATAGCCTACGGGATTTCTGATTTCGTGGGCTACTTCGGCTACCATCTGCCCCAAACTGGCTAATTTTTCGGTTTGAATTAGATGAGATCGGGTTTGTTCGCGAATTAATTTAGTTGCTAGTTGATGAATTTGGGATTGGGCTACCAATAGGTTATGAACGTCGGCTAGTCGATAGATTTCTGGTGCTAATTGAACTACAATCGGCTCGTAAAGAAGCTCCGGCGATCGCTCTAAAGATATGCGGGCGGCATCTACTATTAAGGTTTCTTTAGATACTACTAAAACTTCCGAGCGTGCAAAACGATACATGGATTTTATCGAGCGCGGCAAAAACAGTTCTCTGCCGTAAGGACGACTGATATATTCATAAAATCGTCGTCGAGACATCATCCCTGCAAACTGTCCCTGTTCGGTTAAAATTACTCCCGCCACTAAGCGATCGCTCTCAAAAAGTTCGGAAATTACTCTGCCGGGGCTTAGGACATCTATCTGGAAATCGTAAAGGGATAGCTCTTGGACTGTTGATTCTAAATCGAAGTTTTCTCTGCTATCCAAGCAAGCTATAGAGCTAGTTAAAGCTCTAACTTTATCTGACAATTTCAGCATAAAAAAGATTAGAAAAACTTTTCTAAGTTACTATTTTTTTACAGCCATAATAACGTCTATCTTTCAATGCACCCTTCTTTTCTTTTATACCCTTTAATACCAATACCATATTTTAGGAATTGGAGCGACTTTCTCGCCATCTCTGCAAGTTAACTTTTTTTTTGACATTTTAAGCAATAGTTAACTTGCCAGAGACCTTTTTCAATTATTATAAACTTTTTTTGACGAGAGGATCGCCCGATCGCGCCCGTTAGCCTTAGCTTGATAAAGTGCTTTATCTGCCATGGCGATCGGTAATTCTACAGAAGTATCTGCCGTGGGTATGGTAGTGGCAACGCCCATGCTCAAAGTCACGCGATCGCTTACTTTTGATGCTGCATGAGGCAAGTGCAAAGCTTTGAGTCGCGCCTGTATTCTTTCGGCGATCGCTAAGGCTTCTCCTGCATCGGTATTAGGTAAAATAGCGCAAAATTCCTCGCCACCATAACGAGCTACCAAGTAATTACCCCCACCTACGGCGGACTCCATAGCCTTCGCCACCCGTCGCAAACATTCGTCGCCGGCTTGATGGCCTTTGGTGTCGTTATAGAGCTTAAAAAAGTCAACATCTGCCAAAATAACGGATATTGGTTGTTGTAGCTGGTTCATCTGCCACCACTGTTGAGCGAGATACTCATCTAAC
>CALKCV010000574.1 GCA_938083405.1 uncultured Microcoleaceae cyanobacterium
TTTTGGTTTCTGTTTTCCTGGCCGTTTTATTTACATTTTAGATGTATCCACATCGGGCACGACGTCGGGACGTTCTTTGCCTTCCCAGCCTGGGGGACGCTTAGAGTTGTACCAGGCGATGGAGCCAATGCTTACGGCGGCGATAAAGCCAACTACTAATACTAATGTCGCAGCTATAGGAAAATGGGGAGCGTTTGCTGCTACCTCCATTAAATAGTTAGTCATCACAATTAACCTCCTGACAATTTTGTTTTCTTGTTCTACAACAATAGAGTGTTAGCTAGCAAAAAACATCTTTCCAAAGGAAGGTCAGCCCTCTCTACCTTTGGAGAGAGAGAATTTTTGCTGATTATTGAAGATGGAGAATAACTGTTTGGCGATCGCATAAATATCTATCAAAAGATAGATGCAACTATGGCAGTTTTAGTGTTTTCCTCTATAAAAAAACTCAAAGAAGCCCTCTGTCTGGGCCCCAAAGTTAGTTGCCCTGTAAAGAAATGCAAAAGTGGCGACTTGATGTTAGAATTGGCGACAAAATCTAAACAGACTTCAGTTTAGAACAAGAAAAAGGAGAACCATTGTGGACATAGTTCGTTTGATCTGTGCAATTTTTTTACCGCCCCTTGGGGTATTCCTGCAAGTAGGAATAGGTCCAGACTTTTGGATAAATATTCTGCTGACGCTATTGGGGTACATTCCCGGGATAATTCATGCAGTTTGGGTAATTGCTAGAAAATAAGCATAAGTTGGTAATTGGGCAATTACCCAAAAGGCAATTACCAATATAGTTCGATTGCGTCATTGAGAGCCAGCGGATTGTCATTCCCTAGTAACCAGATAATAAAAACTCAAGACGAAGTGGGTTTATGCAGGGAGCATCTCAGTTTCGATCTTGCCCGCGAATTAGACCCATGCGTGTCAGTGGTCAGTTGGAACGTTGCTAGTGGGACGACCAACAACGTTCCAACTGACCACAAAAAAAGCAGGCATTGATTTTTTGTTATTTTTACTTCGATGAGATTCTCCCGTTTATGCAACTTTACTTCGTCTTATTTTAGCGATCGTAATAGCTTAATTCAATATTAATTTATGAATGACATAATTCAAACAGTTTACAACAGCGTGCAAGATTTAGTGGGCAGCGGCGTTAAAGTAATACCGGCTGTATTAATAGCGCTAGTTATTATTTTCCTAACCCGCTACGCCGCTGAATTTACGCAGAATTTGAGCAACCAAATAGGCAAGCGGACTCTGCAAAGTAAATCCCTGCAATTATTGCTCTCAAAAACAGCATTGGTACTAACCTGGGTAATAGGAGTTACTCTTGCCTGCGTAATAGCTTTTCCCGGTTTAAGATTGGGAGATATTATTGCCACATTAGGACTAGGTTCTGTAGCCGTCGGTTTTGCCTTCCAAGATATCTTTAAAAACTTTCTGGCTGGAGTCCTGATTTTATTACAAGAGCCATTTAGAATCGGCGATCAAGTAATTATTGAAAACTACGAAGGTACCGTAGAACAAATAGACATTAGAACTACCAAAATAAAAACCTATAAAGGCGAAAAAGTAATCTTGCCCAATGCCACGGTATTTACCAGCGCGGTACAAGTACGGACTGCTTATGGCAAGAGACGGACGGATTTAGCCGTGGGTGTAGATTACAATACTCCCCTATCTCAAGCATCGGACATTTTACAGAAAATAATCGGCCAGATCGAGGGTGTTTTGAGCGATCCTGCGCCGGAAATAGACTTGGTAAATTTCAACGATAGCTCTATTGATTTCCTAGTTCGTTATTGGACTGCGGCGGAACAAAAAGATGTAAGGCGAATTCAAACTAAGGCAATTTTAGCTATTAAAAAGGCTTTGGACGATGCGGATATTAGTATTCCTTATCCCATCAGGACTCTTTATTTCTACGACCAAGACAAATACAGCGATTATCTTCCTGCTAATGGGAATCAGAAGGAGTCATCTGCTGGGGAACAAAGTTAAATTTTTAAGGGATGTTTAAAGTCTTGACTTTAAGCATCCCTTAAAAAGGATAATTTTATAAATCGCTTTTAGTCTCGGGAGCAATTTCAATAGCTCCCATTTCTGCCGCCATCTGCTGGTCGGTAATTAAATCGCTAAAAGAATCCAAATCTACGCCTATATTTTTACAAGCTTGTTTTAGAGCCTGGCGAAATTCCTCAACATTTTCGCCATAGCCGCATTGCCCTGCAGCAGTTTTTACCCCTTGTTTGGCATTAGCTTTAGCACAATCAATGAGCTCGACTCCTTCGAGACGTTTTGATGCTGTCATAATTTTTCCTCCAATTTAATCAAAAATAAGCGAAACCCAAAAAATAGATTTATCGGTCAATTTCAGTATATCATTCTTCAGCCAATAGTGCCGGATTACCAACTACCAATCAGCAAATTATGAAGTTATTTTGGTGGTTAATAGTGTTGTTGATATCTGTAGGGGCGGCCCATTGGGGTTGGGAGCAAATAGCCGATCCGCTACAAAAACTGCGCCGTCAGTGGGGACTAACTGAAACTGCCGGGGCTGCTTTTGTCGCCCTTGCCACGGCAAGTCCAGAAATTGGGACCAATACAGCCAGCGCCGTGCAAGGTTTTTCGGATATCGGACTGGGCAACTTGCTCGGTTCAAATATCATTTCTGTATTCTAGCAGCAGTTTTCACCATACCCGCCCCCTGGCGCGGACTTCAACCAAATCGGTTTTCTTAACTTACAAACAACATCAAAACTCCGCCAATATATAGAAGCAACACGAGAAAACTCTCAAAACCAATATTTCCCACGCCGTGTTCTTCCCGGCGCAACAAACCCATGACTAAAACCCCAGTCATTAAAATAGTTAAGGAAACCGAGAAAAGGTTAGAGTTGGTCATGGCGTGATAGATGGAACCGTCGCGATAGGCAATATCGGAAAAAGCTACAAACAAAACGTCGAAGCTATTGCCGCCGATAATACCTCCCACCGCTAGGGTTAGGGCACCTTGTCTGACGGCTGCTACTGAAGTTACTAACTCTGGGAGGGAAGTTGCGACGGCGGTAAATAAAGCTCCCACTACGGTTTCGCTAAGGCCGCTTTGCTCGCAGATCGCTATTCCAGATCGCGACACTACATAACCGGCTACGCCAATTATTGCTGCTAAGATAAAAAAGCGCAGCAAAATTTGGCTTAAGTCGCCTTCAACGGCAGACTCGTCGGGTTCGTCGAGGTTGGTTTTGGAGGTTTTTTCCGGTCTCCACATGGGAGTAGTTTTGGCTTTGTTTATCAAACCCAGGCCAAAAACATAGGTAGCGATGAGTGCTATGGAAGCGGGATGAATGGCAAATAGATTGACTTCGGGACTTGTTGTCGCCAGCAGGGGTATTGCTAAGAGGCTGACGAGGAGGGTTCCTTGGAGTAAATTGGCAACGGAGGCTGCGGCGTGTTCTAGGTTGGCTCGGGGATAGGCGATATCGGCCACTGCCAGGAATGCCGTTTGAGCTGCGATGCCGCCGATGGCGTTAGCGATCGCTAGCTGGGGATGACCGGTCCAGGCGGCGCTTACGGAGGTAACGATACCGGGTAAGGAGGTACTGCCGCCCAAAAATAACGCCCCCACTACGGCTTCGCCCCAACCGGTTGCATCTGCTAGGCGATCGGCTGTTTCGGTCATTTTCGTGCCGACTAAGGCAATAGCGGCGGTGGCTAATAGGAAGACACCTATATTTATGATGATAGTGTTGGACATTTATTACAAATCGAGTTTTTGTCTTTCTCGATCGTAACTCAATCTGGGGATTTTTGAGTTGGCATTAATAATTGCGGCCTTGGGGCCTGGGTAAGTAATTAATAATTAATAATTAATAATTAATAATTGTCGGACGTTTCGTCAGGGTTGCGATAAAGCGTTAATAATTGTGCCGTCCGCGAAAAAATGTTCAAACAAAAATTCCGTCGGCCGCGACTACTTAAATCCAGTTCTGCTAAATGGGCCGCTCCACTGGAAAACTAATTACAAATTCTGTCCCCTCGCCTAGTTGAGTATTAACTTCTATTGTACCGCCATGCTTTTCGATAATTTGGTAGCAAATAGAAAGTCCTAAACCAGTACCTTTACCCGGTGCTTTGGTTGTGAAAAACGGATCGAATATTTTAGCGCGTGCGTCCTCCGGTATGCCCGGTCCGTTGTCGGCTATGCGGACAAAAACATGAGGAATAGGGGTTATATTTTCTTGAGAATTAGTTTCTTTAGCAATATTTTTTTTATCTGCGATTTTCGTTATAATTGTAATAGTAGGAACTGCTGGGAAGCAACAATAATTACTATTTTCTATCGCTGGTTTTTTTCGCGCTGCTTCTAGAGCATCGATCGCGTTTAGCAGCAAGTTAATAAACACTTGATTTAAGTTTCCTGGATAGCAAGTTACCTCCGGTAAGGAACCATATTCTTTCTTAACTTTAATCTCTGGATGCCCGGGCTTTGCATTTAGCCGGCTTTGCAAAATCATCAGAGTATTCTCAATTCCTTCGTGGATATCTACTGGCTTCATTTCTGCTTCATCTAAACGAGAGAAATTTCGCAAGGAATTTACTATAGCCCCGATCCTATCTGCCCCTACTTTCATCGAATCTAATAATCGAGGCAAGTCTTGGGCTATAAAGTTCAATTCAATATCTTCCGCTTTATCTTCAATTTCTGCCATCGGTTCCGGGTAATATTTTTGGTAAAGTTCGAGTAGTTCTAATAAGTCTCGAACGTATTCTTTGGCATGAGGAATATTGCCGTAGAGAAAACTTACTGGATTATTAATTTCATGGGCAACGCCGGCTACTAATTGACCGAGGCCAGACATTTTTTCGGTTTGAATCAGTTGGGCTTGGGTTTGTTGTAATTCTTCGATCGTATTTTCGAGTTCGTTGGCTTTTTCTATTAAGCGATCGTTAGCTTTTGTTAATTCTTTCGTTCGTTGTTCGACCCTAATTTCTAGTTCTTCGTTAGCTTTTGCCAGTTCTGCTTGGTGGGCGTTGGCAGCTAGAGAATATCTAATGGAACGTTCTAACAAAAGACTGTCCATAGAAGCTTTGACTAAATAATCTGCGGCCCCGGCATTCATGGCTTCGATGTCTATTTGGCGATCGTTTTGACCGGTCAGCAAAATCATGGGTGCTTTGCAACCTTTGTCAATAGCTTTTCTTAATAGTTCGAGTCCGTTACGTTCCCCCAGACGGTAGTCTAGCAAGTAAACATCGTGCTTTTGTTGCAATATTATTTCTAGGGCTAGATCGTAATTACCCATCCAATCTATTTCTATCTGCCAGCCTCGAATTTCTTCTAGTAAATCGCTGGTAATAATATAATCGTCTTCGTCGTCATCGACTAACAAGATTTTAATTAACTCTTTATCCATTTTTATCTGTTTAGTATAATGATGTTTTTATTGCTTTTTGTAAGTGCCTAAAAAACGCTTTTTTTTGTTAATATTTCAATCATATTTGTTGGCCTAATCCCCTTCTTTTTAAGAAGGGGTGAAACCTTAATTATTAAATTGCCAAATCGTTTAATACTTTATTCTGGTAAGGCAACAATTTCAAACCAATACTTGCCCAAATGTTTCATCAACTCAACTAAAGAATCAAAAGTCACTGGCTTGCTAATAAAAGAATTAACTCCTAAATCGTAGGTGCGATAGATGTCTTCTTCTGCTTTTGATGTAGTTAATACTACTACGGGTATTTGCCTGAGATTCGGATTGGATTTAATTTCTTTAAGGGCTTCCCGGCCGTCTTTTTTGGGCATATTTAAGTCTAGTAACAGCAGTTTTGGTCGGGGGGAATTATCGTGGTTTTCATACTTGCCGCGACGGCACAAATAGTCCATCAGTTCTTCGCCATCTTCGACAAAGTGGAGGTCGTTTGCCAAGCGGCTTTCTTCTAAGGCTTCCTCCATCATTAGGCGATCGTCTGGATCGTCATCTGCTACTAAGATAGTAATAGGTTCTGCTCTTTCTTTCATTGCTTTTTCTCCTTTGTTAGACAGTTTCGTAGTAATCGCAAGTAGCGATTTTCGCTCTTTGGCTCTTCGTAGCGATCGCCAGAACGCTTGCTTCTAGTAATCGCAAGTAGCGATCGCTACGAAGAGCCACTGCATCTTTAGTGCGACCTAATTATAAACTATTTTGCCGGATTGGCAGGGTAAAAATAAAAGTCGCCCCTTCTCCTGGGGTGCTTCGGGCAGTAATACTGCCGCCGTGGCGTTCGACGATTCTGCGACAAACTGCCAAACCGATGCCAGTGCCTTCGTAGGCGCTGCGTCCGTGCAATCGCTGGAAGATGGTAAAGATGCGATCGCTATATTTTTCCTCAAATCCGATGCCGTTGTCTATTACCTTTATTTCGTACATATTATCTTGTCGAGTAGCTTCTAGTTTTACCGCTGGCGGCTCGTCTTTCTTGTGGAATTTTAAAGCATTGCTAATGAGATTCTGGAATAGCTGCCGCATTTGCAAAGCATCGGCATCCAGAGTTGGTAAATTGCCTATTTCCACTTTTGCACCGGTCTCCTCGACGCGCACTTCTAGATCGGATACCACTGCTGTTGCTACTTCCTTGAGGTTAACCGGGAGATAAGGTTGGGCTTTGGTAGTCACCCGGGAGAAGGAGAGCAAATCTTCGATGAGGGTTTGCATTCTGGCGGCGGCGTTTTGCATCCGCGCCAGATAGTCGCGACCTTTGTCGGTTAAGACGTCGCCGTATTTGCTGTTGAGGCGATCGCCGAATGCCCGTATCTTCCGCAGCGGTTCTTGCAAGTCGTGACTGGCAACGTAGGCGAAGTCCTCTAATTCTCGGTTGCTGATTTCTAGTTTGGCGGCGTAAGCTTTCAGTTCTTCCTCCGCTTGCTTGCGATGGCTGATATCGCGCCCCACTGCCTGAGTTTCGATGGCCTGACCATCCTCGTCGTAAACTACCCGATTGGTCCATTGCTGCCAGCGTACCTCGCCATCGGGCATGATGACGCGGTGTTCGACGGTAACTACTGGGTTTTCCAGACTCAGGCTAGCTAAAGCTTTTTCTAGTCTTGCCCAATCTTCTTCGGGAATCATTGGCATAAAGCTTTTAGCGACTAACTCCAATTCTTTCTTATTAAAATAGCGGCAGTAGGCGGAATTGACAAAAGTTAGAGTGCCATCGGGTTTAAAGCGGCAGATTAATTCTGTTTGATCCTCGACGATCGCCCGATACCTAGCTTCGTTCCTGCGGGCGGTTTCTTCAGTTTCCTGCAGTTGGGCGTAAGCTCGCCCCAGTTCGGCAGTTCGCTCTTCGACCAGTTGTTCGAGGTTTTCTCTATACTGGCGCAGTTCGGTTTCTGCTTCTACGCGATCGCTTATGTCGGAGAGCGTCCCGAGGTATCCCGTCACTTCCTTGCTTTCGTCCCGCAAGGCTACGGACTGACAAAGTACCCACCTCACAGTTCGATCGGGACGCAGCAAGCGATACTCGGATGTTAACATTCTATGCTCTCGCAGCGATCGCTCCCATTCTCCGGTGACGCGATCGCTGTCTTCTGGGTGTATGGTTTGATTCCAACCTGCTCCTCGCGCTTCCTCTAAGCTCAATCCGGTAATTTCGCACCCGCGCTCGTTGAGATAGATATTATTGCCCGCTGCATCTGCTTGGAAGATACCCACTGGCGAAACCCGAGCTATGGTTTGATATTTTTGCTCGCTCTGGCGCAATGCTTTTTCTGCTTCTTTGCTCTCGGTGATGTCTGCGTGTACTCCTACCCACTCGCGAATGCTGCCGTCTGCTTCTAATACTGGCACCCCACGCACGCTCATGTACCTGTACTCGCCGTCCTGTCGTCGCAACCGATGTTCTACTTGGTAGAGAGTGCGGCTGGTCACTGCATGGGACCAGGCATTTGCTGTATGAGGGCGATCCGAAGGATGGACTGCCCCGAGCCAACCCCATCCCTTGAATTCTTCGTTTGTCTGACCGGTAAAAGCGCTCCAGGCTGGTTGAGGGGGAAGCAATTGCCCCTCGGCATCGGTGTTCCAGATTATTTGGCTGGTTGCTTCTACCAGACACCTATAGCGCGTTTCTGATTTTAGCAGGGCATTTTCTATTTCTTGGCGATCGCTTATTTCCTGTTGCAGGTGTTGGTTGATGGCTTCTAGTTTCTCGGGTTCCCTAAAAGCTAAGATTTCAGACAGAAATGGCGCTAGCGCTATTGCGGTATAAATTGAGATGCCGGCGCATAAGGCTTTAATCGCGCCAGATAGCCAATAGTTAGGATGCCACATCGTCCATATATTAGTTATATAGGTGAGACTGTTGGAAATAAGGAAGGCTCCAAATAGCACAAGAATGGAGCCGACATCAGCCCAATCTGTTTTCTGGCGGACGAAGTAAATTAGCAGGAACGCAATTGATAAATATGCCAAACTAATCAATGCATCGGAGCTAGCGTGCAGCCAGACTAATTCTGGCTTCCATTGGTAACAATGTCCGTAGGGAGCAAAATTTATTATCTCTGAATTGGTCAATATTTTTAGCATTAAATTTTTCGTCTATTACGATTTTTTCAATGGAGCTTTTTAGAGTTTTCAGCCTAGCATTATACTTACATATTTACTTAATTTCTGTGAATTTATTGGGGTGCATCTTAATTTTGAAGAATACCAATAGTTTAGTGCATGCTTGTTAGTTTG
>CALKCV010000575.1 GCA_938083405.1 uncultured Microcoleaceae cyanobacterium
TCATTCTCTGTGACCTTCAATAACGGGTAGCTATCTACCTGTAGAATTAAATCTGACTCCTGCTTTACTACTTCTACTACGGGTAGTTTTTCTGACTTAATACTATCTGCTAATACAGAATTAAGAGTTGATGTTATAAATGCGGCTCTGTCTTCTGCCGTAGCACTACCCAATGGACCTACTTCCAAAACTTCCCTGCCATCTAAGACCACTGGAGCTCTAGTCAATCTTACATCTTGAGCGCGAACGGGAGAGAGCAATATAAATACCGACAGCAAACAAATCCCAATAGCGATCGCATTCCCAAACTTATATTTATGAAGTTTTGCCATCATCTTTGCTATCCTCTAAAGGTTGGTGGTGGTAAAGATGTAGTGACTTTGCTAGAAGGTAGCAAGGATTTTCGGGGTTGTTAGTTGCGATCGCGTTGATTCTATTTCAAACAAGTTTTAGGGACTTCCACAAATTAAAATCTCCTATAATAGAATAGTCTTGTTGGGTTGCGCGGGACGCACAGCCCAACCGGAGAGGGCAATTATTTACTTGGATATCCCTTATCTAAATCGAATCAACGCGATCGCTACAAACAAACTTTTTCAAGCTCAAACACGAATTGTGACCCACTACCTCTTATTTTTCTGGCAGTGGTGACATATTCTTAACAGTCTGGAAATAGCTATCCCACATTTGCTTCTGAGTATCTAGCGCCATTTTTAGCACCAACTCTTGGTATTCTAGGGAACCTTTAACCACTTGCTCCTGGTAAGCAATGGTTTGCTCTAAACTCTGGGGAGCGTTATAGTTGCTCATACTTTGCACGCTGGGCAAAGCTGTTACCCATTTTTCAAAAACTTCCCGCTGTAAGTTGTATAGATTTCTCGTGTAGTCTTCTAATGGATTTGGTGTCTTCATAGATTTTGCTCCTTTTACTTTACTATGGGCTTTTAGGTTTCACCCCGCGAATGAGTTTAGCTCTGGTAAGGAATTATAACAGTTTAGTTACAGAGCGATCGCTTCGCTGGATACTTTTTGCCTGGTTTTGCCTTAAATTTGGGCAAGATCGAGTCTTAGACCTAGACTGGAAGTTTTTCTACTTTCCGTATTTTTTCTAACACAGTTATTAAATGCTTTGGATATATTTAACACTGTTTTAACTATTTGTCCCCACTCCACGAGCTTTCCGCAGATAGCTCTTCTCTGAGTTAAAACCCCTCCAAGCCATCTATGCCTCTACTGCTAGAGCTTTAACTGGCCATTCAAATTAGGGGTAATTGTCTATTATCTATTAGAGCGGGGATTGGGCATCGACAATTGGGCATCGGAGGAATCCTACATTCCCCCGATGCACCCAAGAAAGCTACTTCCCATCTACGCTCTGATATCAAGTCGCATTAAATGACCGCGCGGAAAAAAAGAGGAGAAAAAAGGCAAAGCCAGTAAAATCAATAGTTTTAAGCGTTTAACCCAATTATTAATTATTAATTATTAATTATTAATTGATATGACCGAGAAATTAGAAAAAACCCAAGAAGTTTTTTCTTGGGTTTTTTTTTGTTTCTATAACGCGCGAGAGCTTACATAACCTCTACTGGTGCTGGTTGCGGTACTGCATCGGGATCTTGTCCTGCTAGAAGCTCGTCCCAGAAAATTTGCGCCTGGTTCTCGCCGTCCTCGATCAACATATTGATGAAGGCGGGGTCGCGATCGAGCTTCGACACATAGTCGAGATTGTCTCCTATCTCGGGACTCATGCCTATAAAACGAACTTTAATCGGCTTAAGCTGTTTCTTTTCAATGAATTCTTGGGTAAACATCCCCTGGTCTATCCATTTGTTGATAGTTTCTATGAACTTGACTTCTTGGAACAGAGACAAGTTACCAGACAACTCGTTGCGTCGGTCTAGAATATCTTGGGCGGTGGTTGGTTCGGTCTCTCGTTCTTTGGGGTTTACCAATACCACCCATAGTTCTTCGGGTCTTTCTTCGGGATCGACTAATTCATCTTCTGTTGCTTTTTCTAAAAATCCACTAATGGGGGGGTTTTCAGAAAACAGCCCGTCCCAATAAAGACCGTCCCCTATTTGTACTGCCGTGAATACGTTGGGGATCGCAGCCGATGCCCTCACAGCTTCGATGTTGATTTCTCCTAGCTTGGAGTCAAAAGCTTTAAATTCACCCGTGAGGATGTTCACAGCACCCAGGAGCAAGCGAGTGCTATCTGGCTTTACCATTTTGGGGATTTCCAGAAACGGAATGTAATTTAAAAGTAGTTGGTGGAAGTCTAAATATTCCTTCCGGGGAGTCATGGCCATTAAGCTTTTGAGGCTTCCTTGCTGGGAATAGGGGTTGGCTGCAAAGGAAGGAACTATTGCTGAGTCTTGGAGCTTCAATAGCTGGATCGTAAAGTTATTGAGACCTTTTTCCCAGGCTGAAATTGCCGTGTTTGCTTGCCAAAAGTTTATTAGCCTTTCGTAAACAGGGCCAGTTTTTCCTTGGGCTTCTTCTAATAAGCCGATCCAAGATAAGGTGGCGCACAGGGCCCCCCCCGAGGTGCCGCTCAATCCGATTAAATTGTATTTTTTATGTACGTGTCTTTCTAGGAGTTTTTTGAGAACGCCGGCGGTGAAGGCGGTGTGAGAGCCTCCACCCTGACAAGCGATCGCTAATTTCTTCTTTTCTGCCATAGTCTGCCTCTTTAATTTTTTCTATCCTTGCCCGCAGCTTTTTGCCTTGGTTGGGGAGTATCTACTAAACCAGTCCGAAAACCAAACCCCATTTTACGGAGCGTTGGCTTTTTTTTCAATTTATTTGCCCTTTTGCTGTCTCTTCATGCCCAAGATTAGAGCATCTAGCAACCAATGGTTTCCTATTATCCACCCTTGAGACAGGGGTTTTATAAGTTTACTCCTTTTCTTTATATTCCAGAGCCACCTAGATGTCAAGTCACAAAACTTTAATAATAACTTTAGATTTTGGCTTAAGTCCCATCACCTAGCCTAATTAAGATTTTTATTTTTTTTGCATTTTATTAAAAATCGATTTTTAATAAACATTTTTTGGGGAACAGCGTGTTGGAACAAGGAAGCAAAATGTTTAATAATGCGTAAAAATCTAAAATCAATTTACATTTTTACAGTTAAGGGGTACCCAAATAAATAATGGAGCCGTAGGTTGGGTGGAGTGAAACGCAACCCAACAATACTATTGTATTTTTGGAGATTTTAATTTTTGGAAGTCCCTAAGACTTTAGAAACAATTTTAGATTTTAGATAGGAAAACAAAGGTGCAGGTGGCTCTCCAGTCCCCGATCGCCCAAAATAACCATAAGGCACAATAGTTAACTAGCTAACTTAACTGGAGCAAAGCAATGACGACAAAGGATGTTTATTCAAACGAACAGGCCAAAAATGTAATGGATGTTTGGGCCAAAAGCCAGGTGCAGTTCTGGGAAAACTGGTTGGGTGGCAGCGAGGCTATTCCTACTACCACCGTCGAAGCAGAACCTATTGAAGAGCCCGAAGAGGTCCAAGACAAAATGTTGGACAAAGAAGTGGTCTTGCGGTTCTTGGAACTATCGCAGATGGCCTGGAAAGATCTACTTGCTTTGGCTGCATCTCGTCAGAACCGACAACCAGTAGAACCTCCTAATAGCGATCGCTTCGGCCAACAATTCAGGGGCCCGACAGGTACAGCTAAAGCAAACCGAGATGCTGCCGAGTTGTGGCTGATGTATTTAAAAGGAATGCAGGAATGGGGCCAGTTCGCGGCCTCATCTACCCTTCCTTCTCTGCCTCCTCTCCCTGCCAAGAGCGATCGCCCAGAACTCAACGAATTGGCCAGCCTCTATCAAAGCCTCTACCAGAAAACTTTGAGCGGTTTTCTAACGAACGGACTGCCTGGATACTCTCCAGGCTCAAACAAACAATTACTTCAAGGCTTTTATGTTTGGAGCAGTATTTATAAAGCTACCCTGGAATATCAGTTAGCGATCGCCGATATCTGGACTCGCGCTTTCGACAATATGATGGAATCATAAATCGTTTCACCACAACCAAAGCCCCAAAAAAAGGAAAAGGATTAGATGCACCCATCTAATCCCCACTTTCCC
>CALKCV010000576.1 GCA_938083405.1 uncultured Microcoleaceae cyanobacterium
TAATTATTAATTATTAATTATTAATTATTAATTTTTTTCTCTCCTTGATGAACGGTTTTAATCCATTTTAATCGCTTTGGTCTTATTGAAATTCTTACTGTGGTACTTGCCATCACCAGCAGCCAATGGTACATATAAACAGTACCCAAAACGCTTTCTAAAACGGTACTAAAGAAAGAAAAAGGAGCGAATTTCAAAGATGATTTTTGGGAATAAATATCTTCTCCAGGCAAACTCCGGTCGTATTGGCGAGCGCGCAGAATACCCACAAACATTCCTAATAAAGACAGACTAATACTGAGAAAAGTCAGAGGAGTAGTGACAGGCAAACGACGTAAAGCGATCGCCATCAAGCAATCTGGAACTGCCGCAGTAGGCAACAGATATTGCGTCACAAAAAACCCAAATAGGTCCCAACTTTTGCCAAAACCCATCTGGTTGCGCAAAATAGGTTTCCAGTAATCCAAATAGCGCTGATATCCACCCTCCGCCCATCGGGAACGCTGATTCCAGAGAGCGACAAAATTCGTTACCCCTTCTTCTTCTACTGGGGGAACTCTGAGAAAATCGATATCCCACTGGTGCAAGTGTAGGCGAATAGTTAAATCCAAGTCATCCGTAATAGTTTGCTCGTTCCAACCGCCACAACATTCCAAAGCAGCGCGGCGCACAAATTGACCGTTACCCCGCAATTCCCCAATGCCACCTATAGCAATACGCTGTTCTTGGAGGAAGCTATCAAAGGCCATTTCTGTAGATTGGCCTTTTGTCCAGAAATTAAAAGTAGAATTAGCGATCGCCTTTCGCACCTGAACCGCTCCCACCTCTGGACGTTTAAATCGAGGCAAAACTTTTTGCAGCAGATCTGGACTTATCCTAGCATCTGCATCAAAAACCGCTAAAATCTCCCCTTTAGTTACAGGCCAGACTTGATTTAAAGCTCCAGACTTACCGCCAGTAGCATTCGAGCCCCGGGTAAAGACTTTAACTTGCTGGTATTTTCTGGCTAATTCTGCCAATACCGCAGGGGTTTCATCGCTGCTGTTATCGTCAATAACCCAAAGTTCGTAGCGAGTCTTGGGATAATCGAGATTGCAAATATCCTCGATCGAATTCCCAATTACAGCCTCTTCATTTTTGGCAGCCACCAGCAAAGATACATAAGGCCAGTTTTCCCTATTTTCCTCCAACAAAGAATCGGGCTCTTCTCTGACGCGAGCGAAGGATATTCGCAGTGCTTGTACGGACAGCAAAGCCGTAAAGGCCAAAACTAACCACAAACCCCAAGAAACCAGATGAAGGGCGATCGTGCCACCCCAAACAATAGTTAAAATCGCCGCTGCCTTGCCCCGGCGGCCATCGTAGATGTATTCTTTTTTCGCAGCTTTAAGCAAAGACTTGCTATTTTGTGAATTTTCTAAAAGAGCGCTTTCTAGCTCTGGCCCATTTGCCTCTTGCTCGTCTGGATCTGGTTGGTCATTATTTAGCCCGCTATCTAAATCGTTTTTTGGCCAAGAACTCTCCGGCATAGCTAAAAATATTTAATTGCCAATATTGTTGTCAACCTTTGACCGAGTATGCTTTGTTTAGACCTCGACCTAATGTCAATTTTTGCCCTTGTTTGACAAGGGTTGCAACCTCTCTTTTGGAGATTTCTATTTGACTTTGGTCTCATGTCTAGCATGAGGAGATAGACTTGGACCCTCTTCCTCGGTCAGTAGCTCTCATCCTACCAAAGATTTTGTCCAAAAACTGCGATAACGATTGGGGTCCTTATTTCTGTGCGATCTTTTGAGAGCGCCCTGAATATCCAGGAGTCTTTGATGCTGGTGCGCTCATTTTTTCTCATCGCAAGCAAAAATATTAACTATAGAAATTGATAGCAATTGTAAGGAGAGATCGGGATGTCGATAAATCAACTCAAACCAGCAGATAAAGGTGAAGTAGCTGTTTACGTTCCATATTATCCTGAGAAAAGGCGTAAATATTTGGGCCATACCATCAGCCTTTACAAGCAAAAAAACTTAGAAGGAGCCCGCCATGTAGAAGGAGGTGAAGATATTCCTTTTGTGGCTACTTGGAACGTCTCTATGCTTCCTTCAGACTTAACCCGTTGTCGAATGCAGTTTGATGACAACGCAGAACTCAGTTATGAAGTAATGATGCCAACGAACGAGTTTGTTGATTTCTTAATAGACTTATTGCTTAATTACCATCGCACTCATGGCATAGATTTTTCTAAGGGTTTCTATCGTAAGCTTCTTCGCTACGATTAGTTACAGCAGGGTCCATTAATTGTACGATAAAGTCCGACTAATAAAAATTGGCCCCAGGATTATGACTGCGGGCTCCCTGCGCGTGCGGCCTAAAAATTAGCTCGGAGTCCCCCAATAACAGGAGTGAGGATGTGCCAAAATCTGCTAAATATCTGCTAGTAGGCTCCACGGAGCCTTGTACTGGCAAATCTGGAATTATCTTGGGCTTGGCAAAAAATCTGCAAGAACAAGGAATCTCTATTGCCTACGCAAAGCCTTTGGGAAACTGTTTCCAAGAAGAAGCAAAAGACTCTGGCGATGCCGATTTGCGTTTTATTAGTAAGACTCTAAACTTATCTAGCGCTAATCTCAAACCAACCCTGGCCTTACTTGATGAGAACCTTTTGAGCAAACGCCTGAAGGGAGAAGATAAAACAGACTACGGTCAGTCTTTAGCTAAATATCTCGAAAGCTCGGGCGATCGCTTAACACTTTTAGAAGGGCCGAGTACCTTGGATGAGGGGAAAATTTTCGCTCTTTCTCTTCCAGAAATGGCGGAAGTTTTGGATGCGGTAGTCTTGTTGGTAGTTCGTCCCCATTCGAGTTTGTTCCTCGATCGCTTATTGTCAGCTAAAGAACGTTTGGGCCATCGGTTGGCGGGCGTGGTAATTAACGATGCTTCCTCGACGGATTATGAAAAACTCAGCGGTATGGTGCAACCTTTTCTGGAGGCAAAAGGCATTCCTGTCATGGGAATATTGCCCAGAAGCGCTTTGCTTCGTAGCGTCAGCGTTGATGAATTGGTAAAACAATTGCAAGCTGAGGTAATCTGTCGCAGCGATCGCTTGGATTTAATGGTAGAGACCTTGACAGTAGGCGCGATGAGCGTTAACGCGGCTATCAAATATTTCCGCCAAGGTACAAATATGGCCGTTATTACAGGAGGCGATCGCACGGATATTCAATTAGCAGCTTTGGAAACTTCTACCCAATGCTTGATCTTGACCGGACAACTGGCCCCAGAACCCTTGGTTATTAGCCGGGCCGAAGAACTGGAGGTTCCCATTCTCTCCGTTGCTTCCGATACCTTAACGACTGTGGAAATTGTTCACCGGACTTTTGGTAAAGTCCGCCTCCACGAACCCATTAAGGTCGAATGTATTACCCAACTCATGGCCGAACACTTTAATTTTGACTCTTTGCTCGGGCACTTGGGAATAAAAAGCTAAGGCAAATTCTGGCAGAAATCGACAATAAGGCCATTTATGAGCTATGCCAACAGCAAGGTTAGCTCGCATAAATGGCCTTATAACCGACAGGGGAAGAAAAAGGGCGATCGCTTATGGAAAGAGCGATCGAGCAATAGCGAGAAATGCCCAAAACAGGATTTGTTTGCTAAAATTTTCATCGTCGTTCTATTAAGCTAGGCAGGGTCTTTGAGTCAATCCATAGATATACCCAAAGTTGATGATTTTTTACAAGAACTGGTGGCGATCCAACAAACAAGAGCCAAAAAGATCGCCTTATTAGGCTCTCGCCACATCCCCATTACCCACCAGAACCTAATTGAAATGCTAAGTTATGCCTTAGTTCTCGAATCCAATGAGATTATCACCTCGGGAGCTACGGGCACTAATTCAGCGGTCATCCGAGGAGCGATGCGGGCAGATGCCAATAATCTGACTGTAATTTTACCCCAAAGTCTCAAACGCCAACCAAAGGAATCTCGCAAGCAACTCGAACAAGTCATTCACTTAGTTGAAAATCCTAAAAACAATAATTTATCCTTAGCTGAAGCTAGCTCTCTGTGCAATCAAGAGATAGTTTCTCGCTGCCAGCAGTTGATTTGTTTTGCTTTTCACGAAAGCAAGACTTTGCTGAAAACTTGCCGAGAAGCTGAAGAACAACGTAAAATTGTGACTTTATTTTATTTGGATTGAGGAATTATGACCTTATTTGATTTACCAGTTTCGGCTATTTTAATCGCTTGTATTGCATCGGCGGCAATTCTTGTTTATGCCCCATTTTTAGTAGTAGCTTATGCTCGCCTTCAAGTGGGTTTAGATTTGTCAGCGCCTCGGGCTATGTTCGAGAAACTTCCCGATTATGGTAAAAGAGCGACTTGGGCCCACCAAAATTCTTTTGAAACTTTTACGTTGTTTGCGGTGGCAGCTTTAAGCGCTTATGTAACCGGGCAAAATTCTGCACTGGTAGCCTATTGCGCGATCGCTTTTGTTATCGCACGAGTTTTTTATTCGATCTTTTATATTGTGAATATTCCTCTGGGGCGATCGCTCATGTTTGCTATAGGCTCTGCAGGAACTTTTACTTTATTCGTTCTGAGCTTTTTAAGTCAAATAGCATAAATTACTTCTCGCGCCGAACCTCGACTTATTGGTGTATTTCATAGCAAATAAAGAGAATATTTCCCAACTAACAACGTCCCAATTAACAAAAAGCAATAACTCAAAAGTGAATTTCATAATTGAGATACACCCACCATACCTAACTACCAATTATCAAAAATAGACATTTATGGCTTCTACCTCATCCTTTGATATTGTCAGCGACTTCGACCGTCAGGAATTAGTTAACGCCATCGACCAAGCCCAGCGAGAAATTAAATCTCGCTACGATCTAAAGGACACCAATACTACTTTAGATTTAGGCGAGACAACAATAACGGTCGACACGGATAGCGAATTTACTCTCGATGCGGTTGTTACTATTTTCCAAACTAAAGCTGCCAAGCGCAATTTGTCTTTGAAAATATTTGAAAGAGGCAAAATTGAATCTGCAAGCGGCAACCGAGTAAGAGAAGAGATTACATTGCAAAAAGGAATTTCCAAGGAATTAGCAAAGAAGATTTCTAAATCGATCCGAGATGAATTTAAAAAAGTTCAAGCTTCTATTCAAGGAGACTTAGTACGAGTTTCCAGTAAGTCTAAGGACGACCTACAAGAGGTTATGAAGAAGTTAAAACAGGAAGATTTTCCCGTAGCTTTGCAATTTACTAATTATCGCTAAATTTAGCAAGGTACATGGAAGCACGTCACCTTTGAAGCGAACCAAAAACATACCAGTTTTTGGAACCTTGGAACGTTGTTAGTAGTAGCGCATCTAGCTTAAAAATGTGGCTAAACTTCGATAGGGCTTGCTCGAACGTAATCGCTTTAGCGATTTATATCTATGAATCGCTAAAGCGATTACTAGGAACCTTACCTAATTAATTTTTTTCCACTTAAGATTTTTCTTTAGAGTAGAAGCCTGTTTGGCTAGTCGAATTAGTTTGTAAGGGGAAGTTTTACTGTCAACGATGACCCGGGGAATACGATATTTATTCTTCAATCGATTTACCCGCACAACATTGTCATTGTATAAAAAACCAGTTAAGTGGTATTTAGGCAAAAGCTTTTCTACAGTTTTGTTAATTGCTCCGTAGGGATAAGCTATATGAGCGGCTACGATTTTATTTCTGTCTAAATCGCTGGTGCATTTCCTCAAGGCAAACTTGGCTAAGTAGAGTTCTAGTTCCAATTCTTTTTTGTCAATCTTGGCTAAGTTTTTATGAGAAAAACCATGGGATTGAATATCGTAATAACCATTTTTATATCCCTCTCTTAAGTCGTTACAACTTACATGGGATAAATCTTTAGCATTATTATCAATTCCCATAGTCCAAGGATTAACGAAGAAAACAAACTTGCCTTTTTTACCATATTTATCTTCGAGTTTTTCTAAGATTGGCACGGCATTTTTATCGACGCCTTTATACCCATCATCAAAGCTTATTAAAATAGGCTTTTGACCGAAGCGTTCTGGGGGTATTGGTTTAGACTTTTGAATAAAATAAACAAATAAATCTTGAGAAGACAGAAACCAATAGTCTTCTCGAACTAAATATTCTAAGAATTTCTCTAAGTCTTGTTTGGTGTAGTCAATATTATAAGCCGGTCTTTGGGGCGGAATTTCTGCTTTATTTTGAATATCAATAATGTCATGGAAACCAAAGATGGGAACTGTGACGGTATTGGATTTTACAGTTCCCGCAGTTAGTCCTAAACTGAGGAGAAAAATCCCTAATAAGTAACAAAGTTTGCTGAGGCGTTTTAATTTCATAAAACCTATCTCCAATTTTTTAATTCCTAACGCTATCCCAAAGACAGCATGATGGATGATGGTATCACTGTTTTCGTTAATTAACCCAGAATAGGAGAATGGGGAAGGGGGAATGAATTTTTTCAGCAATTGGTTATTGGTGGCCCTAGAAAGTCGGTCAAGAAACCGGGTTTCTGAGAATACTTGACCGATCCGCCCTGGCCCTAATGGCACTTGACAAGACGACTAAAATCTTGTATTATTTGTAGTATTTAACTTTAAGAAAAGTTAAGCAAGTTTCAACAGGAGGCGAGTTCCATGTTAGAGCAAGACAAGAACAAAGAAAAAGTTGTCAAACTGGGAGAATCCGTATTAGCGCGCACTCAACTTAAAGATGCTTACATTCCGGCATTGCGAGCGGGATTTGCCGGCTACCCAGTAAACCCTCGTTGGAGTGGGGTGAAATTCTATGCTTGGAAGAAAGGACGGCAGTGGCGGCAGGCTTTATCCCGTGGAGAAATGGTCGTGCGATCGAGGGATTCAATGTTAGTAGCGATCGATGAAGTCCCAGAAGTTACCTCGGATGGCAATTCACAACAATGGGACGGCCCTACCACAACGTCCAATTTTGACAGTTACCAACTTAAGCAACCTCAGTTGACAGTTTAGCTTCTCTATGGTAAAGCTGTCTGACGAAAGGCGAGTTTACGAATATCTTAGGGTTTTCTCGATCTGCTTTTAATCCTAATATTTGTAAGCTCGCTTTTATCGATGCATCAACTTAACAAAACAGCAATATATGTCCAATCAAAACTCAAATAACCTAACCGTTGAAGAAGCAGAAAAAATTCTTAATAAATTTACTTGTCTCAATATTCAATCCATTCCTTCTCCAGAAGAAAAAAGCAGGACTCAGTACGCATTATTGCTCTTAACAAGATCGTCAGATTACCAAATGCTAGGAGTCTGCGCTAATTCGGTAAAGGAAGGTTTGTCGGCTTTAACACCCTATTTAGAAGCAATCGGCTACAATACAACTATTTTATACGATTCTGCTTTTCAAATCGAAGGCCCTGTTTATATCAAATTCAATGGCAAAAGAGAATCTTATCATGTAGATTCCTATACCGGAGAATATCGAGGTGTATTAGTTTCTTGCCAATCGGAGGATGGGGAAGGTGTGAATGGAACCTACGGTTATTTGCCTCTGGATTTATTTAGTTAAAAAAGCAAAAAAAGTCAAAAGTTTTTTAACTTTTGACTTTAAATAAACGATTTACCCCAAAGAAAACTATTTATTGAGCCACCTCGGGTTGTTTTTCTTCCTCGGGTTGTTCTGGTTCTTCTTCGGGCAATCCTAAAAGAGATTTATAGAGCTTAATATACTCTTTACCAGAATTGTCCCAGGTAAAGCTCTCCCTCATGGCACGTTTTTGCAACTCGCTCCATTTATCTTTAAAGCGGAAAGCTTCTGCAGCTCGGACCATAGCAGTGAAACAGTCTAGGGGCTCGTAGCGATCGAAACAATAGCCAGTGCCTAGCTCTTGATTTGGATCGTGGTAACTAACCGTATCTACTAGACCGCCAGTACGACGAACGATCGGCACGCTACCGTAACGCATGGCTAACATTTGGCTGATACCGCAAGGCTCAAAGCGACTGGGCATCAAGAAGGCATCGGTCCCTGCATAGATCCTGCGGGACAAGGCATCGTTGTACAATAATTGGACGCTCATGCGACCTGGATAGCGGGTGGCTATCTGCCACATTTGAGTTTCGTAGTAGCGATCGCCCGTACCTAACAAAATAAACTGAGAATCGGTATAAGCCATAAACCGATCCAACACTTGCAATACCAGATCGATCCCTTTCTGCTCTACCAGTCGCGAGACCAGGCCTATTAAAAAGGTGTTGGTGTTGACTTCAAAGCCTACCTCTTCTTGTAAAGCGACTTTATTGGCCTTGCGCTTCTCCAAGGCATCCACGCTGTATGTCTGGGCAATATAGCGATCGACTGCCGGGTTGTAAGACTTGGTATCCATGCCATTGAGGATCCCGGATAGCTTGCCGCTCACGAAAGAGATCAAACCTTCTAGACGTTCGCCGTAGGCGGGTGTCTGAATTTGACCGGCGTAAGTCGGAGAAACGGTAGTCACCCAGTCGGCAAACTGAATGGCAGCGGCCATGGTGTTATGACCCTGCATATACCAAGGACACCAAGTAATCCTTTCTAAATACCAACGCCACGGGCCTTGATAGGCTAAGTTGTGAATTGTGAATACGGTTTTAATATCTGGAGTCTCGTGCATCCATACTGGAATCATGCCCGTGTGCCAGTCGTGGCAATGAATAATATCTGGCTTCCAGTAGTTCCAGGCAAACTCAGCGGCCCCGTTGGCAAATAAAGTGAACCGCCAGTCTTCGTCCTCTCCATAGTAGATGCGGCGCGGCGAAAAAGATGGATGGCCAAATAAGTATAAAGGTACGTCGGTTCCAGGCTGAACGGTTTCATAAACCGAAAAGCTTTGGTACATACCATTTCCAGTCCAGATGGGTTCTTCGGGAATCTCCATCTTATCGGCCAGCATACCGTAGTAAGGCATGAAAATGCGGACATCGTGACCCATTTCTCTTAGCACTTTGGGCAAAGTACCGACGACATCCCCCATGCCGCCGACTTTTGCTAAAGGTGCGACTTCAGCAGCTACAAACAGAATTCGCATGGTTTATTTGCGTTCCCTAATCAATTCTCAATATCGCGATCGTACCAGGCTGAGGACACTTCTTTGCGCTGGATGTCAATTCTGCTTGTTTCTCAAACCTTACTCCGACTCATGGCAAGCACTCGTACTCCATAAAAGGCAAGAAAACACCTTTTTTCCCGGTCCAGATGGCGAGTACTCAAGAAAAGCCTAAAAAATGTCGGTAGTG